>NZ_JBVVUU010000019.1:0-55132 GCF_056032925.1 Aeribacillus sp. JST-2 | reverse complement strand
AACCAGCTTATGTTTGGTTGCGAAAATTTGATGGGCGAGCCAGTCCATAATCTCCCTTTTGTCGTTGTCGCTCTGGTTTAACTGTATATATTTACTAAATGGGCAGTGCCACCTTTCTTTAGGTTTTGTCTTTTTGGCACAAATTCACAAAAATTAATTAACAGAAAATTCTAACTATATTTATGCAATGCTAATGACAATACTTTAATAATTTAGTAAATAATCCCAATACACATGAAAAAACCCCATTTGGATGGAGTGATCCAAACGAGGTTTTAAGCAATTAATCGATTTATATAAACAATCCGTCTTTAAAGCCGATTTCATAAATATAAAAGATGCCGTATAATATACTAATTGCTCCGGCAAGCGAGCAAATGAACGGAACATATTTTTTCACTTTGCTTCCGAGAATAAACGGCAGGCCGAGAATGGTTGTAAAACAAAACATGCCGACGATCGTCCCGACTCCGAAAATGCAGATGTATAAAAACGCTTGAAAATAGCTTTCAACAGTTGTCATCGTTAACAGCACCATTGTCGCGCTTCCTGCCAAACCGTGAATAAAACCGATGATCAATGATTTAATATTTGTATATTCCGTTTCATCGTTTCGCGCCAGTTTGTGCCTGCCATCGCGAAGACTTAAAATTCCTAAAATCACTAACATAATCCCGACGAATAATTCCAATGTCAATGAAACCTTCTCCGGAATAGCTGTTTTTAATCCGATCACGATCATCCCGATCAACAAAAGGGTAGCGGTGTGTCCAATTCCCCAATATACTCCTGTTAAACTGGATTTCTTTAAAGTTTTTGTCCTGCTGGCAATTGTGGACACAGCAATCACATGATCCGGTTCAGTTGCATGTTTCATCCCGAGAATCAATCCGAAAAAAAGCACGGATAAAAAATTGACTGACACATTTTTCACCTCTTCTATTTATCTCTTTAATATTTTCGTAATAGGATTGGAGGTTCTTTTAATAGATAAGCTCTCGCCAATCGGTGAACTTCCAAAAACAGCCCCTCAATGTGATCGGTATGGTTTCCTAAAATTCTAATCATAAAGGCAGATGGCAAAAATCTTGAAATGCCGATCCGTCCATCAAACGGTCCTCCCTGCAACTGGCATGAAATCTTTTCCATTAATTTATCATCCACTTCGTCAGAAATAACGAGGAACGAACCGTAATGTGTATAGCCTTCCATATTCAATAATTGATCAATTCCCCGATCCCCTTGTTGATAAAAATGATCGAACAAAATCAATCGATTTTCCTTATAAACTTTTAATTTTAGCCGAATTGCATCGAAACAGAACGGCTGCCCGGTTTCAGACCAGCCCGGCGTAATAATTTCTTTGTACAAAAAGGCTGCACCCTTTTCCATATGGACGATGGTTTCCTGCTCAAAGCGAGCCTGTTCATAAACGATCAACGGATCTGACAAACATTCCAGCACGCTGTCTTTTTGCAATGTAAACAAGAATTTCTGCTTGACAGGTTTTTTCGGTGTTTTATAAATTTTCGTTGAAGATTGGGACGTCACCGCAAGCCTTGCCTTTTCACCTAAGGAAATTTCTTGTGCGTATTCATCCCCGTCTACACATCCGCCGCCGACATGAATCACATAAACGATCGGTATCGACGATTCCGTATAGACCGGCTTTGTCATTTTCAAAGCTCCTTGAAAAAAGTGATCCGTAATTACGGTCCGCTCCCCTTTTTGCTCCGCGCGAATCTGCAAAATTCCTTCCATTTCTACAACCCTGCCAGCAGCGCATTTCGTTTAATCCAATTGATCACATTTTCTAAACCAATTTCTTCCTTTAAATTAGTAAAAAAGAACGGTCGCTCCCCCCGCATCATTTTCGTATCTTGTTCCATGATTTCAAGACTTGCACCGACATAAGGAGCGAGGTCGATTTTATTGATGATAAACAAATCAGACTTAATCATCCCTTGTCCCCCTTTTCTTGGGATTTTTTCCCCTTGGGCAACATCAATGATATAAATGGAGAAATCGACTAATTCCGGGCTGAAGGTTGCCGCTAAGTTATCTCCACCGCTTTCAACAAAAATCATATCTAAATCCTCGTGTCTTTCTTTTAACTCATCAATTGCCGCAAAATTCATCGATGCATCCTCACGAATGGCCGTATGGGGACAGCCGCCTGTTTCGACGCCGATAATCCGATCCTCCGGAAGAACGCTGTTTTTTATTAAAAATAAGGCATCCTCTTTTGTATAAATATCATTAGTGACAACGGCAACACTGAATTCCTTTGACAAATAGCGAGTCAATTTTTCCACTAGCAGCGTTTTGCCGGCTCCTACTGGCCCTCCAATTCCGATTCGTATAGGTTCCATTTTGACTGATTCGGGATTAGCCCCAAATCTTCCCCCCCTTATCTTTTGATCAAGCTTTGCAGTTTTTTTTGAAAAGAAGCAGATCGCTTCTTACGCTTTCCAGCCTTTTCGCTTCAGCCAAGCATGCAGAGAGTTTGTAAAAATAATGAAACTCTGAAAACAGTCTGTTAAGACATAAAAAGTCTTACATGCAATTGCTCATGCCTCATTTGTGCAATTTCAAGGCCAGGTGATTGCGCACCTAAATCGTCGATCGATAGTTTGCCAATTTTTAAAACAGCTCTCCTCACATCCTCCTGCAAATCTTTTAATAGCAGCTGCCCTTCTTTTTGACCGATCGGAATGCCGCGGACTCCGTTTTGTACAAGCGTTTGAATAGTGGAATACAAATACGTTACAAGCGTTGTTTTTTCATCCGCTCCTATTTTTATCCCGACAATGGCAAAAACGAGAGCCGCATGTCCGTAAAGCTCCTTCGCTTTTATTTTTTGAGCATATTGTTGCAGTGTTGGATGAGGGTAAATATTTAAACAAAGCTTCAGCATTTGCTCGCCAATTCTTCGGTTCCCTTCTTTCGTTTCTTTAGCCATTGAGCTGGCGTAAAGAATCTCATCCAGCTTCCAAAGCTCCTCTTGTTTCCCTTCTTTTTCAAATTGATATGCAAGCCGGCAAGCCAGTCCGTCCGTATAGACGAGCTGCTTGTCAATGTACGTTTTTAAAAAACTTTTAAATGTACTTGCATCTTTTATTTTCTGCTCAACAATATATGTTTCGAATCCGAACGAGTGGGAGAAGGCTCCGGAAGGAAAGTTTGAATCGCATATCTGCAATAAAGGCAGCCAATCAATCATGGTGATGATGTCCGACATATCGAAAAGGTTGTTTTATTTTTCGTTTCTCCCGTTTACATGGAATGTTCAGCTCGTTTGCAAGTTGTTCTACAAGATGATCGTATTGCACGATCATTTCATTTCCTTCAAACTGAGCCGGCAAATGTCTGTTGCCGATTTGATGTGCAATTTCTCCCATCTCTTTCAGCGTAGCCGGACAAATGACAAGGACATCTTCAGGCAGGACAGAAATAATGATCATATTGTTTTCATCTTCATATAAAATGTCACCATCTGCCAGCTTCTTTTCCTCCTTTAAACGAATCCCTATTTCGTTCCCGTGGTCTGTTTTCACTCGTTGAATTCTTTTGAGCAGATCATCGCTTCTTAAATAGACGCGCTCCACATGTTTTTCCTTTACTGCTTTTGCATAAATATTTCCAAGTGTTTCTTTAATAATCATCCGTCTTCACCTCAAAACAGAAAATATCTTTGCGCCATCGGAACAACTTCAACCGGCTCACAATTGATCAATTCACCGTCTACCTTTACCTCATACGTTTGTGGATCGACTTCGATAGAAGGAGTTTCACCATTAAAAACCATGTCCTTTTTCGTCAATGTACGAACTCCTTTGACGGGTTTCACGATTTTTTGCAACTTTAACTTTTCGGGAATGCCGGCTTTTATTGCTGCTTTTGACAAAAATGTGATCGATGTTTGTGAGACAGCTTTGCCAAATGATCCGAACATCGGACGGTAATAAACAGGCTGCGGAGTTGGAATGGATGCATTTGGGTCTCCCATCAAACTATAGGCAATCATTCCGCCCTTGATGATCATTTCCGGCTTCACCCCAAAAAAGGCCGGATTCCAAACAACTAAATCCGCCAATTTGCCGACTTCTACAGAGCCGACATATTCAGATATTCCGTGGGCAATCGCAGGATTGATCGTATATTTTGCCACATATCTTTTCACTCTGAAATTGTCATGATCTTGGCCGTCTCCCTTTAAGGAGCCCCGCTGCTTTTTCATTTTATCTGCGGTTTGCCATGTCCGCGTAATCACTTCGCCGACCCTTCCCATCGCTTGCGAGTCGGAACTGATCATGCTGAATACGCCAAGGTCATGAAGAATATCTTCCGCCGCAATCGTTTCTTTGCGAATGCGGGAATCGGCGAAGGCGATATCTTCAGGAATAGCCGGATCCAAATGATGGCAAACCATCAGCATATCTAAATGTTCCTCGAGCGTGTTGACTGTAAACGGTCTTGTCGGATTTGTCGAAGAAGGCAAAACGTTTGGCAGGCTGGCCATTTTCATAATGTCCGGGGCGTGTCCCCCGCCTGCGCCTTCTGTATGGTATGTATGAATGACCCGGTCTTTAATCGCTGCAATGGTGTCTTCTACAAAACCGGCTTCATTTAACGTATCTGTATGGATGGCAACTTGCACATCATACTCGTCAGCTACGGATAAACACTGATCGATCGCCGCCGGTGTTGAACCCCAGTCCTCATGCAGTTTTAAACCAACTGCACCTGCTTTGATTTGCTCCTCTAACGCTTTTTTTCCGGATGAATTTCCTTTCCCTAAAAAGCCGAAATTCATAGGAAAATGTTCAACTGACTCCAGCATTCTATAAATATTCCATTCACCCGGTGTACAAGTCGTTGCATTTGTCCCTGTTGCAGGCCCCGTTCCTCCTCCTATCATTGTTGTAATTCCAGATGTCAAAGCTGTTTCAATTTGCTGAGGGCATATAAAATGAATATGGGTATCGATTCCGCCTGCCGTAACAATCATTCCTTCTGCCGCAACGATTTCGGTTGAAGCTCCGATTACCATTGTGACGCCATCCATTAATAATGGATTTCCCGCCTTTCCGATCGCGGCAATTTTCCCATCCTTTATGCCGATATCCGCTTTATAAATACCTGTATAATCAATAATAATGGCGTTTGTGAGAACAAGATCCATCACGTCTTTCCTTTCGGCAAATGGATGCTGTCCCATTCCGTCGCGAATCACTTTCCCACCGCCGAATTTTACTTCATCTCCGTATACGGTAAAATCTTTTTCGATTTGAATGAAGAGTTCCGTATCAGCCAATCTAATGCTGTCTCCAGTTGTCGGGCCGAACATATCGGCATATTGTTTGCGCGGCATTTGAAAACTCATTTGTCCGCCTCCTTTGTCAACGGTCCGTTCGTCAAATTATTTAGACCGTACACTTCTTTTTTTCCCGAAAATTCAACGAGCTCTACGATTTTCGCATCGCCCGGCTCAAACCTTACCGCCGTTCCGGACGGAATGTTTAAATGCCTGCCGAACGCCAGCTGCCGGTCAAATTCGAGCGCCCTGTTTACTTCAAAAAAATGAAAATGCGAACCGACTTGTACTGGACGGTCCCCTCTATTGACAACATTGAGCTTGATCGCCTCTTTCCCTTTATTGCAAACAATCGGAGCTGATTTTAATCGATATTCCCCTGGAATCATTTTTTCACCTCTTTTACCGGATCGGATCATGGACGGTTACAAGCTTCGTTCCGTCTGGAAATGTTGCCTCCACCTGGATATTTTCGATCATTTCCGGAACGCCTTCCATCACATCATCTCTAGTTAAAATTTTTGTGCCATATTGCATCAACTCCGAAACCGTCCGTCCTTCCCTTGCGCCCTCCATAATCTCATATGTGATGATGGCCACTGCTTCCGCATAGTTCAGCTTCAAGCCTTTTCTCTGCCTTCTGCGCGCTAAATCTGCAGCAACAACGACCATCAATTTTTCCTGCTCTCGGGCTGTCAGCTTCATAACACCCTTCCTTTCTAACAGACAATCAAAAATAACACGATTTTCTTACATTCCATTTCCCTCAATGGGTTGAAGATAAAAGGTGTTTTTATGTTATTTTTTATTACAAATATAATTCACACCATGTGAAACACCAAGTGTTATGTCATATTTTTTAACATAGAAAATTTAAAAAAATTTTTCTAGGGGGAGGAGGAAGTTTTAAATTAAACTACTAAATATTGTTGAATGTCTTCAATATTTGTGTTTTTTACTACACCCTTTGATACAACAGTTCTTTTGTCCAAAATATAGTATTCATCAGAACAGGCAAATGCTGAATCTATGCTGTGCTCAACTAAAACGACGCCAATTCCTTTTTTGGACGCAATTTTTACAATGACCTCCTGTATTTGCTCTACTATAGATGGTTGAATACCTTCCATCGGTTCGTCCAGCAATAATAGCTCGGGCTGCCCGGCAAGAGCCCTCGCAATGGCCAATTGCTGCTGCTGCCCGCCGCTTAAATCTCCTCCTTTTCTCTTCAACATTTCCTTTAAAACAGGAAAAAGCTCGAAAATTTCCTCTAAAACAAGCGTTTTTTCTATCTTTTTCGAAACAGCTTCAAAGCCTAAAATGAGATTTTCTTCCACAGTCAGCGAAGAGAAAATCTCCCTGCCTTGGGGAACATATCCGATTCCTTTTTTTGCCCTCCTTTCCGGAAGCTCATGTGTAATTTCCTGATCATTCCAATAAATAGTCCCGTCCATCGGCTTTAACAATCCAATAATCGTTTTGATCAATGTTGTTTTTCCCGCCCCGTTTCTTCCAAGAATGGAAACGACCTTTCCTTTTTCAACTTCAAGATGGACATTATTCAACACCATCGTTTCATCATATCCTGCTTTCAAACTAGATATTTTTAGCACACCTTTGCCTCCCTTCCTAAATAAACCTCTGCAACAAGCTCATTTTGCTGCACTTCCTCCATGGAACCTTCACACAAAATTTTCCCTTCATGCATAACTGTTACCTGTTCAGCAAAATTCCGAACAAAATCCATATCATGTTCAACAATCAGCACTGCGCATTTCTCAGCTATTTCTTGAATAAACAAGCCGGTTTTTTCCCTTTCCGCCCCAGTCATGCCGGCAATCGGTTCATCAAGAAGTAAAACTTCCGGTTTTTGCAGCAGCTGCATGCCGATTTCAAGCCATTGTTTCTGGCCGTGGGACAGCAAGCCTGCTGGGTCATAAGCTCGATCTAAAAGATCGGTTCTCTCAAGCATTGCCGTAATTTCGTCTTTTTCATCCGCGGTTAATTTCGCCTTCATAACGGAAAAAAGATTTCTATTTTGTTTGATCGATAACTCCATGTTTTCAAATACGGTTAATTCAGTAAAAACGGACGGATTTTGAAATTTTCTAGCGATTCCATGCCGAACGATTTCGTGCTCTCTCCGCTTTGTCAAATCTACTCCTTGAAACATCACTTTTCCATCTGCTGCTTTTGTCTTGCCGCAGATGACATCAAGAAGAGTCGTTTTGCCCGCACCATTCGGACCAATTAAAAAACGAATTTCTCCGTGATGAACATCTAAATTGACACCTTGAAGCGCTTTAAAGCCGTCAAAATCAACAATAATATCATGACACGACAGAATCGGATCCACCTTTTTTCACACCTTTTTCAAAAAATTTCGCAATACGCTTTGGAAAAGCTTCGAACAACCCGGCAATTCCTTTCGGGAAAAAAACAACGATCAAAATGAATAGAATGCCTAAGCAGAAAAGCCAAACATCCGGATATGTTTCACTGAAAAAGCTTTTGGCTCCGTTTGTTAAAATCGCTCCGATTATGGCGCCGAATAACGAATGACGGCCGCCGATGGCTACCCATAAAACCATTTCAATTGAAGGGATTATATCCATCATCGAAGGAGAAATGAGACCGACCTGCAAAACAAACAACGCGCCAGCTATTCCGGCAAACGAAGCCGATAAACTGTAAATAAACACTTTAAAAACAGCCGGATCAAATCCTAAAAACCGAAGGCGGTTTTCGCCGTCCCGAATGGCAATTAATACATGGCCAAGTCTGCTTTTGGTAATCCAAACAGATAACATAAAAATGGCAAACAAAGCGAAAACGGTAATAGCATATAAAACAATTTGTACCATTGGTGAGGATAAAGAAAACCCAAAAACGGTGCTAAAATTGGTTAATCCGTTTGTACCGCCTGTCAAATCCTGTTTGGCAATTAAAAGTGTGACGACGACAACAACGACTGCCTGTGACAAAAGAGAAAAATAGACGCCTTTGATCCGGTTTTTAAACGTAAGCATGCCCAAAACCGCTGCCAGCATAGCTGGTATGAAAATTGCTGCCATTATGGAAAAGAAAGGATTAAAGAAGGGCTTCCAAAACCACGGGAGCTCCTGCACTCCGTTCCATTCCATAAAATCCGGCAACGCTCCTTTTGAAGCCTCCAATTTTAAATACATCGCCATGCAATAAGCTCCAATCCCAAAATACACGCCGTGACCTAAGCTTAATATCCCGGTGTACCCCCAAATAAGACAGATTCCTACTGCAATGATCGCATAGCAAAGAAATTTTCCGAGCAACGCTAAGCGGAATTCGGTTAAATAAAACGGGGCCAGAAGTAAAATCAGGAAAAATAACAGATAAATCATTTGTTTTCTGCGCATAATCCGTCCTCCTAATCCAATGCCCTTGTGCGATAAGAGAAAATACCTAACGGTTTCCACTGCAAAAATAAAATGATCACTGCAAATACAATGACTTTTGCCATCGTGGCGCCGAAGGAATATTCAACAACAGTGCTAAGCATTCCAATGCCAAATGCGCCGATAATCGTCCCTTTCAATCCGCCAATTCCTCCTAAAATGACAACCATAAACGCATCGACAATATAGTACGTTCCAATTGTAGGGCCGATCGGTCCTAATAAAGTTAAGCTACAGCCAGCGATTCCGGCTAATCCAGCTCCGAGAGCAAAGCCTAGAGAATCTATTTTTCTTGTAAAAATCCCTAAACAAGAGGCCATATTTCTATTCATCGTGACCGCTCTTATTCTCAAACCGGTAGACGTTTTGTTTAAATAATAATAAAGCAAAGCGATACAAACGATTGACAGAGATAAAATCAACAACCTTTTATAAGGCAATGTAATGCCAAATATTTGCCAGCCTCCATCCATCCAAGCAGGTGCAACAACCGCAACATTCGGAGCGCCAAATATGGATCTGGCAATCTGCTGCAAAATCAAACTAATTCCCCAAGTGGCCAAAAGACTGTCTGTTGGTCGATTATATAGAAAACGAATGATTCCTTTTTCAAGCAGATAACCGATAAACGAAGCAACGAGAAATGAAATCGGTATAGCAATAAAGTAGTAATAATTAAACAAGCTTTCCGGCAAATATTTAGAAAAAATGAGCTGCATTACATAGGTTGCATACGCACCGACCATAATTAATTCACCGTGGGCCATGTTGATGACATTCATTAAGCCAAACGTTATAGCTAAGCCAAGGGCGATCAATAACATGATCGATCCAAGGCTCAACCCGTTAAACAGTTGACTGATGAAAATTGACAAGCTGTTCACTCCTATCAATTTAGATTATTCATTATTTTTAGATAATTTCTCCGCCCAAGAATAGCTTTTTAAATACGGATCCGGCTTCACCGGCTCACCAGAATTCCAAATTTCTTTAAATTGGCCGTCCGGTTGAATTTCGCCGATTCTTACTGTTTTCCACAGATGCTGATTCTCACCTTCTATTTTTACCGTGCCGCCCGGAGCTTTGTACTCGATTCCCTTCGCAGCTTCCTTGACCTTTTCAACCTCAAAAGATCCCGCTTTTTTTACTGCTTCTGCCCATAAATGAACAGCTATGTAAGCCGCCTCAATCGGATCATCCGTTACACGCTCTTCACCATAAGCTTCTTTATATTTTTCAACAAACGCTTTGTTTTCTGGTGTATCCGTTGTCTGGAAATAATTCCATACCGCTAAGTGGCCGGCTAATACTTCACCGCCGATTCCTCGAATTTCTTCTTCAGCAATGCTGACCGACATCACAGTAACATCCTTCGATGTGATTCCGGCATCCTTCAATTGTTTGAAAAAGGCGACATTGCTGTCTCCATTTAATGTATTAAAGACTACGTCAGGTTTCACTTTTTTCATTTTATTGATGACCGTGCTGTAATCAGTATGTCCTAAAGGTGTATATTCTTCGACAACTACCTCTCCGCCTTCAGCTTTTAATTGTGCTTTAATAATACTGTTTGCCGTGCGCGGAAACACATAATCCGAGCCAATTAAAAAAAACTTCTTCCCTTTATTGTTTAACAGCCAGCTGACAGCAGGCACAATTTGTTGATTGGTGGTCGCCCCCGTATAAAAAATGTTCGGAGAAGATTCCATTCCTTCATATTGAACGGGGTACCAAAGCAAGCCTTTATTTTGTTCGACTACCGGCAGCATGGCCTTTCTGCTTGCGGAAGTCCAGCCGCCAAAAATCGTCGCTACCTTATCCTGTTGCAGTAATTTCTTTGCTTTCTCAGCAAAAGTCGGCCAGTCAGATGCGCCGTCTTCAATAACCGGTTCAATTTTCTTCCCTAAAAGCCCGCCTGAGTTGTTAATTTCTTCAATCGCCATTAATTCTGCGTCCTTTAAAGAAACTTCACTGATCGCCATCGTGCCGCTTAATGAATGGAGAATACCGACTTTCACAACATCCGTTTCATTTTGTTCGCTATTCTGTCCATCGCTTGATTCCTTTTCCTCTAAAGCAGAAGACATGGCACATCCACTTGCGAAAATTACAGAGAAAATCATTAGAAATAAAAAAATTTTTTTCATTATTGTCCCCCTTTTTAACACTTTATGTAATTTTATATAACAAAAATACCGATTCCCTTTCCTTCATACAACAAATACGGAAAAAATGTTAACATGATTTTTCAAAAAAATACCTCTAGGTGTTTCCCCTAGAGGCTCTTTTTCATCAAACAAACTCATTCACTTTTTACTTCAAAATGGTTTACTTCTTGTTCCTTTTCAGAAAAAATTGTTTGACACTGTCCATCGTTTCGTAAGTTGGGACAATCACTTTACTTGGATGCTTTCGGGACTATTCAATCATTTAAATCTACCATGCACCGATTATGAAAAAGCATTTTGCAGCCGGCTGCCATTTATTCAATATACCTTACATCTGTAACCGGGAAAAACGGAAGCATCTTAGCTGCATAGTAGCTTAACAAAATAGCGATTATAAAATAAAGGACAAAGCAAAGATCGTATTTGGAAAACCCGATTTCGTAGTAAAACGTTCTTTTTGTGTCATTCGAAAATCTTTTCGCCTCCATCGCTACAGCAATTCTGTGCGCTCTGCGAATGCTTTGCGATAGCAGCGGAATCGAGTATGCTTTCAATTTATGAAAAAAATTCGCTAAGCCTTTTCTTTGTTCGACACCTCTTACAATCATCGCTTGCCGTATTGTTTGAAACTCTTCGATCATAATAGGGATTAAACGAATGCCTGCCATAAAGCTGTAAGCATATTTAGGCTTCAACTTTAATTGCTGCATTAACGAATAAAATAAAAAAACCGGTCTTGTCGTTAACGAAAACATTAACCCAAGCAGAGCGAAGATAAGGGCACGAAATCCTAAATGAAGACCGCGATAAAAGCTTTCTTCTGTAATGTGAATAATCCCCCATTCCCACCATGTTGTCTCACCTTTTCCAAAAAAAATCATGGAGGTAGCAGTCGACACAAAAATAAGCACGAATGGAATCAGCAATAAAAGTATACGCTTCATCGGATGACCGGTAAAAAAAGCAAATAAAAGAAAGGCGGCAACTGTGTAGTTGATTAAAAAATTAATGTTGTGAATAAACAGAACACTAATAAATAAAACGATCAGAAACAATAGCTTTAAGCTCGGGTTGATTTTATGCAGCCATGTTTCTTTTATGTCAAAATCCATTGCAGATCCCCCTATATTTGAACATACATCTGCTCATCCTCACAAGAATGAATTTCGTCCTCTACAAGCTTCCCGCCTTCGATCCGCCAAACTCTTGTCGCCATATGTTTTGCTATTTGTTCATCATGTGTCACCATCAAAATGGTAGACCCTTGTTTGCGATAATGTTCTAAAAGCTCCAAGAGCTGAAACGTATTGGATGAGTCTTGCCCAAAAGTCGGTTCATCTAAAAGCATGATCGGCTGTTTTTTAATGATTGAAGCGGCAACACTCAATCTTCTTTTTTGTCCCATTGAAAGCTGATAAGGGTGTTGATGGCGGTGCTTCTGTAAATGAAATAATTCGAGCATTTCTTCTACTTTTGTTCGAATTTCTTCTTCTTTCATCCGTTCAATCCTCAACGAATAAGCAATTTCATCGTAAACTGAATTGGTGACAAATTGAAATTCCGGATTTTGAAAAACGAACGACAGCATGTTGGAAAGCTTTTTTATTTTCTTTGCTTCTTTTTCTAACAGCAAATAAGTGCCGGTCGTTTGTATAAACTGCATCAATGAATGTAACAAAGTGCTCTTTCCGGCGCCGTTTTTCCCCACTATCGCAATCCATTCACCTGCATGAACCTTTCCATATGGTACATCGATTTTGACTTCCTTCTTTCGATATCCTTTAAATTGCTCAAGCTCAATCACGACCTGTTCTTTTAAAGGGGTCTTTTTGTAATACCCCTGCTTATCACGAAGATAATCCTCCCATACACCGGGATACCAAATGCCGTCTTCGCGAATTTCTTTCCGATACCGAGAAAAAATTTGTTCTTTCGGACCGTCTGCGACGATTTGTCCTTTTTGATTAAATAAAAGTATGCGGTCGACAAAGTCAAGAACATGATCAATTTTATGTTCAACGATGATAACTGTTTTATCTTGAGCTGCTTGTTTCATCGTGTCCCATACCGCTTTTGTCCCTTCCGGATCCAGCATTGCAGTCGGCTCGTCCAAAAATAACACGTCTGGATGCAATGCTAAAACAGTGGCGATCGCCAGCCGTTGCTTCATGCCGCCTGATAATGATTGAATACTGATATGAAGATCATCAAAATGAAGGCCGACCATTTCCAGGTAAACTCGCATTTTTTCATGCATTTGTTCTCTTTGCACTTGCAAATTTTCCAAAACAAAAGCCATTTCTTCATCTACATACGGCATGCAAAATTGCGTGTCAGGATCTTGAAACACATATCCCCAAGATGACGGAGTCAAGATTTTTTCTGCTTTCATCGGCACTTCAATAGATTTTGGAATTAAACCGCTTAGCACCTGCAAAAACGTCGATTTCCCACAGCCGGAAGGACCAAGAAGCAAGACTTTTTCTCCCTTATAGAAAGAAGAGGATACATCCTTAAAAAGCAAGGATTCCTCTCCAGGATATTTTAATCGTAAATTTTTCACTTCGCATACTAGATCCATGTTTGCCACCTCTAGTTCAGTGCGTCATAATCTTCATGCGACGCAGGTCTTACTAAATTAGTCACTCCTGTTGCTTCCAAAGATTTCACTAGATAATAGGCAAACGCGCCGGCAATAATGATTGAGCCAATCAATCGAGCTCCAATGAATAATAGCAAGTTCCAAAATACTAAGTCATCTATATAGCCTTTATAAAGATCCATAATTAGCGAACCAGCTGCTGAAGCGGCTGCAGCCAGCATGACAACACCGATATTAAACTTTTTATATCGAAAAATCGCAAAAATGATCTCTGCAAATAGTCCTTGGACGATTCCGTAAAGAAGAACCTCTATGCCGAATTCAGATCCGGTTATAAATTCTGCAGATGCCGCTGCTGTTTCCGCTATCAGCGCTACTCCAGGCTTGCGAATAATTAGAAAGGCGACCGTCGCAGCAATAAACCACATACCGTATATGAGCTGGTCGACATGCAGCCCGATCGGCTTGACCGCATAGTAAAGCGGTCCCCATAGTTTATAAACAATTCCAAAAACGATCGAAATAACAATTGTTACTAGAATGTCTGTCAGTTTTAATCCTTTCATTATGATCAAACTCCTTTATTGACTGATTTTTGGTTCCACTTCCCATTTTTCTAAACGGTAAGCCATTTCCCAAAACGCTAATTCATATTGACTGCTGATGATAAAATGCTCTTCCATTCTTTTTAGATCGGCTTCTATCGTTTGTTGTGCGATTTCATCCAGCCTGTCAATTTGTTCTTCGACAAGCTGCTTAAACCAATCGCCCCCATAAGCCGCAATCCATTGTTGATAAATCGGTTCTTTTGGCTTCGCATCTTTTAATTTTTCGCCAATTTCGTAATATAGCCAATAGCACGGAAGTATTGCAGCAATAATATCGCCTAAGTGACCGTTGATCGCCGCGCGATATAAATGGGAAGTATAGGCGTACGCCGTTGGGGCCGGCTTAAAATTCGCCTTCTCCTCCTCTGTGATTCCCAGCTGTTTGGCAAATGTTTCATGAAGAGATAATTCCGCTTCAAATGTTCCTTGTGCATGCTGAGCCATTCGCGATGTCGTATATAAATCGTTTGCTTTTGCCGCTCCATACGATTGCACTTTTGCAAAATGGCTTAAATAATACGAATCTTGTAAAACGTAATAACGAAAACATTCAAGCGGCAAACTCCCATCAGCAATACCTTTTACAAATGGATGATCGAAGCTGGCCTGCCATATCGGATCTGCTTTTGTTCGAATTTTTTCAGTAAATTTCATGTTCATTCTCTCCTATATTAAGAATTGATTTCGATTGGCCACATTTCTTTTCGTTCAGACATTTCCCAAAACATATATTCGTATTTGCTCGTTGTGACAAAAATATCTTCCAGCCATTTCAATTCTTCTTCCCGTTTTCCTTCTGCAAGCTCATTCATTAAATCTTTCAGCCATTTTGCCAATTCACCGAATTCTGTTGATGCGTACATTTTTACCCACTCGCCGTAAAACTCATGTTCACTGGCACCAGGAATCTCATGTAAGCGTGTGCCGATTTCATAATAGCTCCATGTACATGGAAGGACTGCGGCAACCAGTTCTGCCAATGATCCTCGCTGCGACACATTTAACATATAGCTCGTATATGCAACGGTTGTAGCAGCAGGCTGAACTTGTTCTAATTTTTCCTTCTCTATTCCTATTCTTTCAGCGTATTGACGATGCAAATCCATTTCCACTTTTAACGTCGAATGTAGAAGATCAGCAAAAACTGTCATTGTTTGAAGATTGTGAGCCTTTAAGCTTCCAAGGGCAAACAGGCGGCAGTATTCGATTAAATAAAGATAATCCTGCTCCATAAAAAAGCGAAATTTGTCGATATCCAGCGTCCCATTGCCGATTCCTTGAACAAACGGATGATGGTAACTCGCTTCCCAAATCGGTTTTGCAGTTTTATACAATCGGTCTGTAAACATTTGAATTACCCCTTTCGCAGCTTTTGTAATTGTCATCGTTTTTTCTGATACCAATCAAATAAAAACGCGATCAGCGATTTTGTAAATGTTTTTAATTGGGGGATGGACAGCTTTTCATTCACCGAGTGTGCATCTTCAAGCGTGCCCGGTCCATATAAAACGACGGGAATTCCCGCTTCACTCAGCCAGCCGCCGTCTGTCACAGTAGGGGACATCGTCAGCTTTGCTTCCTCATTAAATGCCAGTTTATGTGCTTTTTGTAATGTTTTCACTCCGAGTGAATGTTCGTCATATGAAAAAGCTGGGAAAATTTCTCCTCGATCTTCAATCATCGATGTGCCGCCCCATTTAAATTTCGGAGGATATTTCCGAAGCCATGGATCAGCCATTGCAACATGATGGATATGTTCTTCAATTTCCCGGATCACCTCTACATAATGCTCTTCCGGGTAATAATGAACGGTAATCCAAAGGGAACATTTATCGGCCACAAAAGCGGCGTGCCTTCCACCTTCAATCACTGCAGGATTAATTGTGGCAGAACCAGGCGGAAAGCCTTTGCTCGTTTTCATCACTGCCCAATGCTGTTCAAGCTCTCGCAGTCCTTCAATAATTTTCATCATTTTTTCAATCGCGCTTGCCCCAAAAAGCTTCCCGCCGGCATGAATCATTTGTCTTCTCGTGCCATCGTGAAATGTCTCGGGGCTTTCAATCGTAATCCAGCCCGTGATCACCCCGCCTTGCCCTTGTATTTCACAGTTGCTTGAATCGACAACGATGGCAAAATCAGCTCGATATCCCCGGTCGCAGCACGATTTTGTTCCTGCTTCGCCTACTTCTTCTCCGACAACGGACTGAAAAATGATATCCCCTCCCGGCTCAATACCGTTTTCTTGCAGCAGCTTTAATGCAAACAGACTGGCAGCCATTCCCCCTTTCATATCCGCTACACCGCGTCCGTATATGTAATCCCCTTTAACCGTTGCCTCAAAAGGAGGCGTTAACCATTCTTCTCCCTCTTCGATTGAAGCGACATCAATATGCCCGTTAATAATTAAACTGTGGTAATTTTCTGGATCTTTTCCTTTTTTCGTTCCTACTACGACTGGATCTTGTTCATATAAATCCCATTGATCAATGGAAAAGCCGATGTCTTCCAAATATGAGGCGACATACTTTTGAGCCTCTTTTGCATTTCTTGCCGGAGGGCTCGGCGTTTCAAACGATACGAGTGTTTTTAGAAGATTCAGAAGTTCTTCTTCCCTTTCATCAATTTGCTGAAATAACGTTTGTAACACGTTGTCTCCCCTTTCTTAACATTTTGTTTTGAAAAATGGTTTGCCAACCAGCCTTGTAATGCAAAAAGCCCGTTCCCAATATAAGGGAACGGGCAAGTATATACAAAACCCATAGACAGGTTTCGATATTACTGCACCACTTCCCTACGCTAGTATGATCTAGATCAGGTTCAAAGGGTCAAGGCACACGCCTTTCTCAGCCTTTCGGCTCCCCTAGTGGTTGATAATTCTATGAAATTTTGATTTTATTACATTAAATCATATCGTTTGCAAAATGACAAGCTGGTTGCGTCATCTTTTAGCCGTCTTGAGCAGTTCTCGATAGCCGATCCTCGTAAACTGGAGATGTTCATCAATATAATTCTCTCTTTGCAAATGGCGGATCGCCTCATCAGACAGTTGTATGTGCACCTGTTGAAACTTCTGGTTGAGTTCGTCAAACGAACTGTTTAAAATAAATTCTGCCCCGAGGATCTGAACAATTCGTTCCATCTCCGGATCTCTTTTCAACAACAAGTGAGCAACTCTGTCTTTCATAAGCACAAGCTCTTGTTTCAACTTGGAAGCTTCATTCTCCTTTTCGCGAATTCGAAGTCGGTACATTTGTTTTTCTTCTTCACCGATATTCGCTCTCGTCAAAAGCTCCTCCAATAATTGTGTTTTATCTAGCTCCAATTTATTTAACTGCTGTTCTTTTTTCATCATTTCCGTCTCGTTGATCCAATCGCTTTGAACAAACTCCTTTTTCCCCTCTTTATTGACCGGTCCAATCCGATCCATTTTTCGATACAAAAGAAATACGAGAACGACTAAACATCCGTTCATTAGCAAGGTTAAAAAACGGACTAGGACATCATTAAAGGCGATGAAATAAAAAAGAACCAATACAACAACCACTGCAATGAGCACTTTCAATAAGGTTATCACAAGATTTGTCGGCTGCTTTGTCAACCTTCCCAATCTCCTTCTCTTTCAAAATAAAGCAAATTTAATTATAGCGAATATGGATCAAAAATTCGAGAAGAAAAACATGTTTTTATATTAGCAAAAATTGAAAATCTGTAAGCCATTTTTGCGAAAATCAAAAATGAAAAGTCTTCGCTGAAAGAAACAGCGCTTCATTTTTCCGGGAAACATTTCTTAGGGCATCGAAAACAGTGATTTTTTGGCCTCTTCCCCGGAACGATCAAAAAAAAGTCCATTTTAGATGTTTATTGTTCGCAAATAAAAAAAGAGAATGTTGATATAACAGCATTCTTGGGTTTTAAATGTAATCTCTGTTAGCTGCTTCACGATTAAAGACGACACTATAAAAAATTCAGTATTAGTCATTGGATTTATAATTGTTCTTTTAACTGCAATATCTGCTGCAATTTACAGAAAAAATCAAAAAGGATAAAGGAAACTACTCTAATCCTTTTTTAATTGTGGCTGTCCAAAAAGATACTGACTTTTTGGAGCTCCTATATTTTCAGAAAAAATCGAAAAAATACAAAAGCCAGTGGAGAAAAACGAGTTGTTTTTCTCTCTGGCTTCGTTTTAGGAACTTATCGGACAGCCCCGGAAGCTGTGGAATCGTTATGTTGTGCAAATTGTTTATGGAACAAAGCTATAAAAAGAACAACTAAAAGGAGCAAAAACAAAGTGAAAAAGATTGCTAAGATTAGCGCTTCGTTTCGTAAATAAGGCATATCACCCGTTGAAATCACGGCCTTAAATCCGGAAACCGAATGCGTCATCGGCAGCCATTTTCCGATCTGTTGAAAGAAATCGGGAACAAGTTCAATCGGATACGTCCCACCGCTGGAAACTAGTTGCAAAATCAGCAAAATGACCGCAATAAATCTTCCCGGATCGGCCATGGAGGTTGTTAAAAATTGAATGATGGCCATGAATGTAATGCTTGTCAAAACAGAAAATAGATAAAATGCAGGCAAGCTTTCAACTTTAAGTCCTAAACCAAATAGCAAAATAGAATCGGCAATCACGGCTTGCAATGCAGCTATGAAAAATAAAGTTGCGAATTTGCTGACAAACCAAGAGAATGCGGATTTTGGCTGATCAGCCGGCTTTCGCAGAGGATAAATGATCGTCAGCATCAGCGCTCCAACCCACAACCCTAAAGATAAAAAGTAAGGGGCAAAACCCGTGCCATAATTCGGCACATAATCTATCTTATGCTCATCCGTCTTTACCGGACTTGCCATCATTTCATAAGTTTGGTCATTCCCATTTACACCTTTTGTTTTGTCGGCCGCTTCTGCCAATTTTTCCGACATCTCTCCTGTACCTGAAGCTAAATCTTTCGTCCCTTCATCAAGACTTTCTGCACCTTCAGCTATTTTTGCTGCGCCTTTCTGGAGACTTGAGGAACCTCCGTCCAATTGCATTAAACCGCTGGCAAGCTCTTTGCTGCCGCTGGCAAGTTTAGCTGCTCCGCTATTTGCTTCACCTAGTTTTTCAGAAAAAGTTTTCAAACCCTGTGACAGCTGAACTTGGCCATCATATATTTCAGCTGCACCATTTAAAAGCTGTTGTTGGCCGCTAGCGAAAGTCGCTAAACCATTGGTTAATTCCAACTGGCCGCTTTGCAATGTTTTTAATGCGTTTGGAAGTTCTTTTCCTCTTTCTGAAAGTGCAGCAGCGCCATTCGATAATGTTTCCATATTTTGCGACAGCTGTTTGCTTCCTTCCGCTAACTGGTGAACGGAGTTTTGTAATTTTTTCCATTCCCCTCCATCAACGCCGAGCTGCCGCTGAACGTCCGGCGGAAGATTTTGCAGTTGAACAAGGAAGGATTGAAGCTGTCCGACCTCTTGATCCAGTTTTTCCAATCCGGCCGACAATTGTTTGCTTCCTTCCGACGCCTTGTTCATCCCTTGTGCCATTTGTGATAAACGATTTACCATGTTGGTTGTTTCCGAATAAAGTTGGTCTGTTCCTTCTGTAAGTTTAGCCGAGTTTTCTTTTAATGCCTTGCTTCCTTCAAGCGACTGTTTCAGCCCATTTTGCAATTGAGCCGTCCCAGCTTTTGCTTTGTCGGCGCCTTCAAGCAATTGATCTCCTCCCGCCTGCAATCGGGAAAGTCCATTGCTAAGATTTGTTGCACCAAGAGCAAGCTGCTGGCCGCCATCTGCAGCTTTGCTGGCACTTGTTGAAAATGTTAAAGCTCCTTGAGATAATAATTTTAATTTTTCTTTTAATTGGGCCGAACCATCGTGAATTTTGTTTGCCCCATCATGTATTTTTGCAGCTCCATTACTTGCTTCCTGCAAGCCATCAGATAGATTTTTCATATTGGCAAACATCGATTCCGCATATGTTTCACTTATTTCATTGCCGATCTCTTCTTTTATTTTTTGAATGGCGGTCTCATTGATTTTACTTGATAAATAGTTATAACCTTCATTCGTCCAATACGATAGCTTTAAAGGACGTTTTTCATCTTCAAGCAAAGTTGTCGCGTTTTCAGAAAAATTTTCCGGTATTTCAATCGCCATGTAATATTGGCGATTCTTTAACCCTTTTTGCGCCTCCTTTCCGCTTACGAAATGCCAGTCAAATTCATCGTTCGTTTTTAAATTTTCAACAAAATCATCGCCTATGTGCAATGTTTTCCCTTCGTATTCAGCACCTTGATCATGATTAACGACTGCAACTGGGAGATTGTCCAGCTTCCCATACGGATCCCAAAAAGCATATAAATAAACACCGGAATAAAGAATGGGAATAAATAAAAGAGCTGCTAAAGCGATAGCCAGTTTTTTATTTTTTATAATGCTCAACCATTCTTTCAAAAGAAGCGGCATGTTTCTCCATCCTCCTCAAAACCATTGACTATTTTCCTCAATCGGTCAATCTTTTGGATGAAAAAAGGATTATCCTGCTGACAATCCAACAAGCATTTTTTAAACCGATTTAGAAATTCCTCTTTGTCAAGTTTCATTCAAAATAGGTAAGTTACGCTTTTTGGCAAATATAAAAAAGGGTGCAGTACAATTTACTCTTTTTCCTTGTCCGCTACCTAACAAGCAACAAATTTAACTATATGACCAAAACAGTTTTTTGGTCAGTTGATCTGAATTCAGTTTATCAGTTTCTTTTCCTGTTGTCAAACAATAAAAAAACCGGGTGCACAATTAAGCGTCCGGTTAGAACTCCAAAGCTTTCTAGAGGTCGAATGAAAGCCCCCCAATCGCTCTATTGCTCTTCTGTTCCCAAAAAAACCACCTGCACATTGCAGATGGTTTTTACTCAGCATTTTCAGATTCAGCTAAAACGCGGTTTACCCGCTTTTCAAGCATTTTCATCCCGCTTCCACCCGCTTGGAAGTGGCGCAGCACACCATTTTTATCAAAAACATAGTAAGCAGGTACATATTGATTTTGGAAAGCGTCTGTTAGTTTATGCTCATTGTCAACGAAGATCGGTTGAGTAATGCCGTGTTCTTCCGCTACTTTTTTGACATCATCGATGTTTAAATCTTTTTCAGATCGCGGCATATGCACTGCTACAACGTTTAATTTATCTTTATATTGGTCACGAAATTCGTTTACTTTCGGCATGGCTTCTTTGCATAAGTGGCAGCTGATAGACCAAAAATGAATTAATGTAGGTTTTTCTCCAATCAGCTGCTCTTTCGTTACTTCTCCGTTCAGCCATGCTGTTGCCCCAGTCAACTCAGGCATTGGTTCACGCAGCTTCATCATTTTACCTCCCTGTTGATCGATTGAAAAAAGGCCTAACAATCCGCTAGGCCTTTTCAACATTATACGTTCAGTGTTGCTTGGCCAGGTTTCCAGTTTGCAGGGCAAAGTCCACCTGTTTGCAGCGCTTGTAATACGCGCAATGTTTCATCAACATCGCGGCCAATGTTGTTATGGAATACCGTTTGATATTGAAGTTCGCCTTCTGGGTTGATGATGAACAATCCGCGGAGAGCTACACCTTCTTCTTCAATTAGTACACCATAGTCTTTGGAAACTTGGTGATTTGTGTCAGCCGCAAGCGGATATTTAATATCGCCTAATCCATTTTCTTCACGTGGAGTTTTAATCCATGCTAAGTGTGTATGAATGGTATCAGTTGATACACCAATTACTTCTGCATCAAGATCTTCGAATTCTTCATAACGGTCAGACATTGCCGTAATTTCAGTCGGACAAACGAATGTGAAGTCCATTGGATAAAAGAATAGAACTGTCCATTTTCCTTGCTTCATAATTTCTTCCAAACTTACTTTTCCGAACTCTTTGTTTGGCAATACAGCATCCATTTCAAAGCGTGGAGCTTGTTTTCCAACCATACGTTCTGCCATTATGTATCCCTCCATTAATTTTTTTCAAAGGAAACAACTAGTCTCCTTTATAACCTTGAAATATAATCTTCATCAGTTCATCATTATATAAGAATTTTAAATTTTAGTCAATTTTATATAATAATCAATTTAAAAGAAGAGTCAATATTTTCACCTTTTCCCTTATGTTCCCCAATGTTCGCCATATTTATTAAATTTTTGTAACAAACATTGAAAATTGCTCTCTGTATGTTAAACTTTCTTCTATGATTCAGTTTCCCATAGCCGCACGCATGATTCATCTCATAAGCTGATCGGAAAGGAGAGATTGCCCATGGATTTTTTGCAATCGTTTGATTGGTCAGGCTTAGCAGCGAAAACAGGGATCATTTTGATGAAGCTTGTCATCATTTACATCATTTATCGGATCGTGAAATCGATCGGAAATAAAATTATTGAAAAGACGTTCGATCGTTTGCAAAACCGGGAAGACGTCTCCGTCGCCCGCGCCAAGACTTTGCAGACATTAATGTTAAATGTTTTTCATTACGCATTGTTTTTTATTCTGATCGTCACCATTTTGCAGGAAGTCTTTGCCTACAAAGTAACCGCCTTATTAGCT
This sequence comes from Aeribacillus sp. JST-2, assembly GCF_056032925.1. Classification (NCBI taxonomy): domain Bacteria; kingdom Bacillati; phylum Bacillota; class Bacilli; order Caryophanales; family Bacillaceae; genus Aeribacillus; species Aeribacillus sp. JST-2. The sequence goes on along the minus strand of NZ_JBVVUU010000019.1, from coordinate 32,438 downwards.
GGAGCCGGGATCATTGGACTTGCCGTCAGTTTCGGTGCCCAAGGACTTGTCAGTGATGTTGTCACAGGTTTTTTCTTGCTTTTGGAAAAACAAATTGATGTTGGAGATTACGTAACAACAGCCGGATATACCGGGATTGTTGAAGGCGTCGGATTAAGAACGACTCAAATCCGCAGCTTTGACGGCACATTGCACTATGTGCCGAACCGCCAAATTGTCGGCCTGTCCAATCATTCGAGAGGAAACATGCAGGCACTTGTTGATATCAGCATTTCTTATCATGATGATATCGACCGGGCGATTGCCGTTCTGCAAGAAGCATGCGACAATTTTGCGAAACAGAATGAAGCTGTTGTCGAAGGTCCGAACGTTTTGGGTGTTCAAAGCTTCGGTCCCTCCGAAGTGGTCATCCGCATCATCGCTAAGACGAAAAATATGGAACAATGGACTGTTGAGCGCGAATTGCGGAAGGTATTAAAAGAGACCCTTGATGCCCATGGCATTGAAATTCCTTACCCGCATCAAGTCATGATTCATAAAAATGAAAAAGAAAGAGGATGACCTTAGCATCCTTTATTCAGCTTGCAGAGAAAAGGGGGATTTTTTCTCTGCAAGCTTTTTTTCGTTATGGCGCGGATGATACTATTTTTATCTGCTTTATTTGATTTTTTCCTCTACCTCTCTGCAAATTTCATCTGCCGTAAGTCCTTTTGCTTCGATGACGGATCCTTTTGTCATTTTATTGGAAATACCCATCACATTTGTGTCAAGACCTGTTACGACACAGCAGTCGCATTGGCTTGCATCCTGTTCATTTTGAAGTGTTACGACATCATATCCCTTTTCCTCCAGCGCTTGTCTGACATCTGTTAAGCTTTCTTCCACACCGATTTTCGCCATTTGAAATCCACCTCCTAACACTAATTGTGTCACCTAGAGGCGGTCTTTATTCTTCCCTGTTTCCTTTCCATTCAAAATAACGGCAAATAAGGCCGACAGCTTTTTCAATTGCTTCTTCGTTTGGAGACAGCTTGGCATGATGAAGGCCGAAAGGAGAATCAACCCCAAGCCAAAACATGAACCCCGGTATTTTAGCGAGCATATAGCCGAAATCTTCTCCTGTCATCGCCTCTTTGCAAACATGAAGTTTGATATTTGGCTGATTTTGAACAAACTCCATAAATTCGTTCGACAGTTGCTCATCGTTCCATACTTGGTAATACATGGCCCCCCAGTCTATCGCCGCTTCACATTGATAAGCTATTTCAACACCTTTAACAATATCTTCTATCCGTTTTTTGACTTTATCCATTGATTCTACAGAAAGGGTGCGAATTGTTCCTTCCAATCGTGCATGATCCGCAATAATGTTTTGGACTGTGCCGCTCGTGATTTTGCCAATTGTAATAACGGCGCTGTCCAATGGATCAACGTTGCGGCTGATGATCGTTTGCAGCTGTGTAACGAGGGAGCAGGCAGCGACAACCATATCATGGGCTGTGTGCGGATAGGCTGCATGCCCTCCTTTGCCGGTTAAATCAATAAACAATTCGGATGTATTGGCAAAAAGAAGACCGGGTTTCATTCCGATTGTGCCGACGGGGAGCTCAGGAGCAATATGGAGAGCAATGATCAGATCCGGCATCCATTCCTGCATGATGTCACTGTTTGTCATCGGTTCAGCTCCCCCGGGTCCTTCTTCCGCCGGCTGGAAGATAAAAAGAAGATCGTCTTGTATCGGATGTTTTGAAAAATGAGTCAACACGCCGAGAGCAATTGTCATATGAAAATCATGGCCGCAAGCATGCATGAATCCGGGATGCTCCGATTGAAAAGGGAGCCCTGTTCTTTCTTCAATCGGCAACCCGTCAATATCTGTTCGATAGCCGAGCATTTTTGTCGGATTCGTGCCATGAACTTTTACAAATATTCCTGTTTTCCATGTTTTCACTTCAAGCCTGTCTTTTGGCAGCGAATCAATATAGTTCAGCAAGTATCTTTGCGTTTTGAATTCCTGAAAGCCAATTTCCGGTATTTTGTGCAAATCACGCCGAACATTGATGAGCGAATTTCTTTCCATGCCATTCCCTCCTAAAGATAAAGGCCTGCGAAATCGTTTTTAATTAAAAAAATCTTGGATAAAAAATTCCTTCTCTAAAGTCAAAGCGTGGACCTTTGCCCACGCTTTTTGCCTTATAACTGACGCAACTCTTGTTTAATTTCAATTTTTGCTTTCGTTTTTTCGTCAATATCTTTAATTTTTTTCGCCGGCACACCAGCAACGACTGTATAAGGCTCAACATCTTCAACAACGACAGCGCCTGCAGCGACAACTGCTCCTTTTCCGACTTTTACTCCTTCTAAAATCACCGCATTCGCTCCAATCAGCACATCGTCTTCAATGATGACAGGTTTAGCAGAAGGCGGCTCAATTACACCTGCCAGCACAGCGCCGGCGCCAATATGACAGTTTTTCCCGACTGTTGCTCTTCCTCCTAATGTGGCATTCATATCAATCATCGTGCCTTCGCCAATGACAGCGCCGATATTGATCACAGCTCCCATCATGATCACCGCGTTGTCGCCGATTTCCACTTGATCGCGAATGATGGCGCCAGGCTCAATTCTCGCTTTTACACCTTTTAGGTCAAGGAGTGGAATAGCTGAATTTCTTCGGTCGTTTTCAATTACATAGTCTTCGATTTTATCTTTGTTTGCATTCAACACTTTTTCTATTTCCACCCATTCTCCGAAAACAACACCTGTTTTTCCGTTAATAAACGTTTTGATCTGTCCGCCAAAATCGATTTTCTCCAAATCGCCTTTGACATATACTTTGACAGGCGTTGCCTTTTGGCTGTTTTGTATAAAAGAAATTATTTCGTTTGCATCCATCATTTTCACTGTGCTGTACTCCTCTCTATTTTCTATCCTTTTTTACTGTAGCAAAGAACTGAAACATTAGGCAAGCCAAATTTATGAACCATCTGTAAATTCATTGACTATTTCCATAAACGCCTTCACTTGTCTAAGTTCCATCGACGAATCATGGCCAATCAGCCAAGTATCCCTTTTCAGCGGGCGGCCCTCTTCATCGTAAAGTGGAATTTTAAAAATTGACCGGTCGCTTTCATCAATGCTGACAGACGGCAATATAGCAAATCCAATTCCATGATAGGCCATTTGCTTGCACGTTTCGATTTGATCGACGATGATCGTTCTCTTCGGCGGATTTTTAAATTGTCTGTGCCACCATTCCTGTATCTCTTGAAAATATGTAGAATCGCTTTTAAATTGTATAAACGGGCGTTCAGTATATAGTAAATCCTCGATGCGCTGTATTTCTGTGTCAACCAAATAAAGCCTGTCTTCCAGCAAATGCTTCCTAAAGCCCTTCCATTCCGGATTCCCGCGGATGATCCCGAGATGTATATCCTCTTCATATAAGCATTTTAAAATTTCGCTGGACCAGCCTGTGATTAAGGAAATTTTCGCTTGCGGATATTTTTGAACATATTTCTTTAAAACCTTTGGCAGCCAATGTTGGCCAATGATGGAAGCAACGGCAATTTTTAATGTCCCGTATACTTCCCCTTCCAACAGAGATATCTCTTCTCTTACTTTCTCTTCTTTTTCCACCATTTCTTTGGCAAATTGAACTATTTTTTCGCCGGCAGGTGTGAGAGTCAACCCTTTTTGAGAGCGCAAAAAAATCTTCAACCCCCAAGCTTTTTCCATCGACTGAAGCCTTTGAGACAATGCAGGCTGTGAAACAAAAAGCCTTTCAGCCGCTTTTCTCATATTCTTTTCTTCGGACAGCGTAACAAGGATTTGTAATTCTGAAATTTGCATCGCCGAACCCTTTCTCAAAAAATGCTCTATTTTGACAACACCATTATAAAATATTTTCTTTTATCCGTCATGGCTATTTTCAAGCTTCCTTGCCTTTTGGCAAGAAAAAAATCAAAAGAAAACTGGCAACAGCCAATAGACATACAACCAAATACACATCATGAAGAGCAAAACCTAAACCTTTCTCCAGAGCATCCCTTGCATGCGCGGAAAGCCCTGCGCTTTCTGAATGAAGAAGGGAATCGGTTGCATCAAGATTGACATCGTTTTGTAAATGCTCTTTTTGCAAATAACTTTGCAGCCTGTTGTTTAAAATTCCTCCCAAAAGGGCAACCCCGACGGTGTTTCCGAGATTTCTCATAAACATATTGGATGCCGTGGCAATTCCGCGTTTTTTCCAATCAACCGCCGATTGAATGGCAACGATAAAAGATGTAGAAGTTAGCCCCATGCCTACTCCGACCAAGAACGAGCCGACCATCGCTGTGACAGGTCCATCATCGGCTGATAGCGTAACGAAGAAAATGCTTCCGATAAATAAAAAAATGCCTCCTATAATCGCTGTCATCCGAAAACCGATTTTCAAAAAGAGCTTTCCGGCAAGACTGGATGCGATTGGCCAGCCGATCGACATCATTGTTAACGTAAATCCAGCCAGCATTGGCGATTTTCCCATGACTCCTTGAACGAATGTCGGCAAAAATGTGGAAATCCCGATCATCATCATCCCTGTCGTCAAGCTCGTGGCATTGGCGATGGAAATGGAACGGTTTTTCCAAATGGACAAAGGCATCATCGGGTCAAACGCACGTTTTTCTTGGTAAAGGAACAAAATCATGAACAAAACAGATACAGCAACGAGCCCAATTACCTCCCATGACAACCATGACCAGCGGACGCCTCCCTCCACAAGCACGAACATCAATGAGCTGATCCCCAAAAACATAAAGCAAGCACCCGCATAATCAATGCTCGGTTTCCGTTTTTCAACCTGTTCATGCAAAAAGAACCATACTCCGATCATTGACAAAACCCCAAGCGGAATATTAATCCAAAATACATAACGCCAAGTCAAATATTCGACAAACAATCCTCCAAGCACAGGACCCAAAATAGCGGAGATTCCCCAAACACTTGATAAATATCCTTGGATTTTTGCCCTTTCTTCCATCGTGTAAATATCGCCAACGATTGTCGTCGCAACAGGCATAACAGCTCCTGCTCCGACACCTTGAATCAATCGGAAAATAATCATGGTATCCATTGAATTTGCGAGTCCGCATAAAACAGATCCGATTAAAAAAACAATAATACCGAAGCTTAAAACAGGTTTTCTGCCGAACAAATCCGCCAATTTTCCATAAATTAAAATGGTGACGGAACTGGTTAACAAATAAGAAGAAAAAATCCAACTATACTTCGAAAAACCGCCGATTTCGGCAACGATTGCCGGCATTGCCGTTGAAACAATAGTAGCTTCTACGGCCGCCAAAAACATCGCTAGCATGATTGCTGCCAATACGAACGGCCGTTTCGTTTCTGTCGGATTGATTTTGCCTTGTTCTTTTTTCGATAGAGCTTGTCTCATGCTGCTCCCCCCATATCCGCACAAAAATGATAAACTATCACTCCATTAAAAAAAATAAATGGATAAACATTCAAGTGAAATAAAAACGCCATGAAAGGCGTTTTCGAAAGATGTTTTTATTTTATAACATCTGACTGAAGAAAATGAAGTTGTTGATGCAATTTTTTCAGGATCACCCTGCGGGTAAAAATTCCTTCCAAAACCCCTCCTTCATCCGTCACACATATGAAAGTGTGGTCGATCACAAGTTTGAATGCTTTTTTCCAATCATCCGTTACAAGCAACCGCGGCATATTCTTCATCATGACCTCTTCTACTTTCATATGCTGCAAACGTTCAAATTCAATTCTTTCCAACCCTAAAATAGAATCCATAATATTATTGGTGCTGATCAACCCGTGCAAGCGGAACTGGGGATCCAATACGGGCACCGCCGCATATCCTGATTTTGTTAACAACAGCAAGGCGTGCTCCAAATTGTTTCCTATTTGTACATGAGCGACTTTATCCGCAGGGATCATCAGATCTTTTACACTTAACTTTGCCAACCCTTCAGAAAAAACTTTCTCCATTTGTTTCTTCCTCTCATTTAAAAATACAAATTAAAACCTTCAACCCCATCATACCATTTTGTAAGCGATTTATCCCGTGAAAAGACTGACTTTTTTGCAAGGTACTTTCGCAAAATGGAGTATTATCCATGATACACGAACATGGTTTGAAATTTTGTCGGAATTTGCAGGAGGCAAAAAAATCAGCACAGAGCTAAATAGACAATAAACCCGGATTTACAATCCGGGTTTATTGTCTTCCTAACAAAGGGGGAGCGGGGGGTCATTTACCAATGTTCAAGCAAATGAAACACTTTGTCTTACATTTTTAATGATAATGATTATCAATTTCGTTGTCAATCGTTTTTTAGTTTTTTTTAAAAAAAGCGCACGATCATCTCTACCAGTTGGCAGTATAACTTACATAAAATATGTAAAGAAGGACGAGGGAAAGGGCAACAATATAAACAATGAAAACAGGATTGCGAACATACGGATGTCTCTCTACTTTTTCGCTCACTTCCTCGTCATATTGACTATTTTCTTTTTCCATTCTTTTTCCGACTTGCATGGTATAAAAAAATCCGACAACTAAAATAAGAAAAAAGATTACACCGAGGATTAGGTTCGTATTTTGCATGGTTCACCCTTCTTTTTTCATTATCATGTGAAAAAAAAAGGGGGATTATTCATAAAAGACCATCGTGCTCAAACAAATAGGCGTATGGTATATCGACAAACAAATAATGGCCGTCATTCAGCGGATAGGAAAACGTCCTAATCGTCTCCCCTGTTTCAATATCGGAATATAAGTCGCTTAAAAAGCCTTTTTTGCTTACGCGCAAACGCATGATATTCTCCAAAAAATACGGGCGCCAGCTCCAATTTTTCATATAATATTCTTTTTGAAAAATCCATCTGTCTTCCATGCGAAAAATATTTCCAGATTTCTGAAAGCCGTTTTCATCACAAACATAAATTCGAAAGCTCATCTCACCCAGCTGATCAGCCAAATATGTGATCAGTTCATCATAATGGCTGATGGGCTTTTTATACTTGCCAATCAATTGCGAAATGGCGTTATGAAATTGTTCTGAATAAGAATAGAGCGCTTCAAGTTTTTTCTTTTCATATTGGATAAAATGGTTGAATTCCTGTTGCAGACGCTCTTTTAAACAATCTTTTTCGACAAAATTTCTTTCTGGATAGTGAAGATAAAAGCCTTGGTAATAACGTCCTCCGTTTTTCCATGCATATTGCAATTGAAAGTTGGCTTCAATGCTTTCGTATAAAAGGACGGCTCCAATTTTTCTTGCCAATAAGGAGATTGAAAATAAAACATCGAAATATGATTGGCTCGGCGATGTTAATTTCAACGGCTGAAGATCAATTTTTAAAATATCCGGAGATAATAATCCGATTCTGTCTAAGTTGCTTGAATCTTTTCCAATTTTGTCAACCGCTATTTTCAACCCATATGTACGGTAATACGTCAAAAGATGATCAAGCTGATCGATATCACCTGTATAATTATGTTCTGTTATTTCAAGCACAATCCGGTTTAAGTCAAGCCCCTTCTCCTTTTCCTCAAGCAATAAATTCAAAAAAGTTTCACCGTGATCCATCATTAATAGATTCGGGTCTCGATTTATAAAAAGCAAAAGGTCTTGATCCAATGTTTTTATTTCCTCAAGCGCTTTTTTGACAATTGCATCATCCACTTCGTTGCGATATTCTTCAGGGATGCTGTCGTCATGGAAAAAGGGGCCCAAGCTGTGCAATTCCCCATCCAACTCAATTCTCCCCAGCAATTCATACCCAATGACTCTTTGTTCTTCCGCGTTAAAAATCGCTTGATAAAACGGTACGATTTTATCTGTATTTGTTAATACATCTAACGGATCCATAAACATCCCCCACAATCTGTTTCTCTTAAAAAATATAACATGAGAGGCTTTTGGCATGAATATAAATGCATGCGGTTTAGCTAACATTTTGTGAAAAAAATGAAAATCTTTTTTCTATTTTCTCATGATATAATGAGAAAAGCCACTATGAAAGAATGGTTGATAGAAATGAAGATGACAAGAAGAACATTTTTAAAATCTTTTTTTTGGGCTGTTGCCGGCGGTTTTTTAATGTCTTCCGGCTTGTACAACTACGCAAGATACATTGAACCGAGAAGATTAGAAGTGAAGAAAAAGGCGTTTTTCCATCCAAAGCTTTCACAAGCTTTAGATGGTTTAAAACTTGTTCAATTTAGCGACACGCATCTTAATGACCATTTTCAAATTGAACATTTGAAGAAAGTCGTTAACAAAGTGAACGAGTTTGAACCAGATCTGATTGTGTTTACAGGTGATCTAATAGATGAACCGAACCGCTATCCTTATTTTGAACAGATCCCTCCTGTTTTAAAAAGGCTCCGCGCTTCATTAGGGAAATTCGCTGTTTACGGAAACCATGACCATGGCGGATATGGTACAGACCTTTATGAAGAGATTTTGCTTCAAGCGGATTTTCATTTGCTTAAAAATGAACGGAAAGAAATTGAATTATTGGACGGAAGCCGAATTGTCCTTGCCGGCCTAGACGACTACATTCTCGGAAAACCGGATTTTCGTAAAATTTTTAGAGAATCAGATAAAAATGATTTTACGATTCTTCTCGTCCACGAACCTGATGCCGTCTTACAGGCAAAGGAGTATCACTTTGATCTCCAGTTATCCGGTCATAGCCACGGCGGTCAAGTAAAAATTCCGTTTTACGGCGCTGTTTACACACCACCTTACGCCAAAAGATTTACAGAAGGATTTTATAAAATTGGCCAAACATCTTTATATGTAAACAGAGGGTTAGGGACGACAAGGCTGCCATTCCGATTTTTGTCTGTTCCGGAAATCACATTATTTACATTGCATGCCAATAAATAGACTTTTTTATAATTTTTCGTTTTTTCCTCATACACTGCAAAAAAAGATGTTAAAATGATTCTATGTGGTTTTCTTGATGAAGAAGTTTAAGGAGAATTATTTTATGGAGATCTTTCAAAATCCAAACTTTGTCAAACTTTTTTTGGCAGCCCTTGCATCGCAAATGGGCTCAACGATCGGGAATATGGCATTTGCCTTTTATTTGCTCGATCGTTTCGGACATAAACCTTATTATACAACGGTTGCTGAGTTAATGTACTCTTTGCCCACCATATTTGTATTTTTCATCGTTGGTGTGATTGCCGATCGCTTTGATCGGAAGAAAATTGCCGAAAATTGCGATTGGATCCGCGCTTTCATCACCGTTTTATTATTCGCCGCCTTATTTACTGACAACTTACCGTTAATCTTTTTCATTTTATTTTTGCGAAGCGCTGTCACAAAATTTTTTTATCCGGCGGAATCCAGCTTAGTTCAGGCGATATTGCGAAAAGACCAATACGCACAAGCTTCCGGTTTGAATCAAATGCTATTCAGCATCTTTTTAGTGTTTGGAGTCGGATTAGGGGCCATTGCTTACCGAACGATCGGTATTCAAGGAGCTGTTCTTGTCGATTTAGTCAGTTTCGTTCTATCGGCTTTATTCATTCGTTCATGCAATATTTCAAAAGAGGCGAGGCTTCCAAATGGCTCTGGCAAATGGCGGGATTTGGATATCACATCCGCTTTTTGCGATTTTATGGAAGGGATTCGGTACATTTTGAGTAACCGGCTTTTAACTTTGATTGTTTTCGGATTTTTTCTGTTTGGTTTCTTTCAAGGATGTTTTGCCGTGCTGCCCATGTTTACGATGAAATATGAACTGGCTCCCGAATCTTATGAAACGTATTCTTCCATTTTATCAATGTTTCTCGGATCAGGTCTGCTTGCCGGCAGCGGAATATCATCCGTCATCGCCAGAAAAATTAAACCGTTTACGATGTTTATCGTCCCGATATTTTTAGCTAGTGTGCTTGTTCTTTTTCTAGGTTTAGCAGATCAAGTGAAAACTTACTTGCCGATCATTTTTTTCCTCGGCATGTGCATCGGACCGATCAATGTGGCAATCGGGGGCTGGATTCCGAAAATTGTTGATCCAAAGCTGATGGGGCGTGTAAGCGGATGGGTCGATCCGTTAATGATGTTTGCCCAATCGATAACACTTCTTTTTGTAGCGGTTTTGTATCCAAGAATAATCCGAGATATCGATGTATTATATTATGGCATAGCCCTTATTATTCTTTTTGTTTTTCTTTTCTACGCCATCTTCATGCCGAAACATTTGAATGAGCGGGAAGAACAAACTGAAACGAAAAAAGTTCAAATTTTATGAAACAAGGGAATGGACAATCTCTCCACTCCCTTATTAATTATGACGGGCATGATCGATCGTTTGCTCTAATATTTTTTTCACATGTTCATCATCATGCGAATAGTAGACAGTTGTTCCTTCCCTTCTGAACTTGACTAACCGCAAATTTTTTAAAAACCGCAATTGGTGGGAGACAGTTGATTGCAACAGTTTCAGCTCAGAAGCGATTTCATTGACGGAACATTCTTTTTTCTCTGCCAGCAAATGCAAGATCCTTATTCTCGTTGGGTCTGATAAAGCTTTAAATGTTTGCGAGACAATAAAAAGCGTTTCTTCATCAATGTCATCATATTTTGCTTGTTCGTGCTCCAAATGACACACCCTGCTTTCCTATTGAAGTACACTTTATATTATATAAAAAAACAGGTTCTATAAAAACGGTTGCGTTTTCGCTTGATAAACGTATAATTTAATTAATAATCATCACTGAAAAAAGAAAAGGAGATTCCATATGGACGATCTAAATCGATGTCAGCTTCTTAAAGAAACTCCTGAAAATATTGCCAAAGCTATTTATGTTGTCAACTGTCATGCCAAAACAGCACCGGATCCAAAATATTTGTATTATTTAAAAAAGAAAGCTTTGCTAAAATTGATTGCTGAAGGCAAAGCAACCAAAAAAGGACTGCATTTTTCCAACAATCCGAAACGGAGCAAGCAGCAATCAGATGTTCTCGTATCGGCAGGGAGTTATTTTTTTCATATGCCCCCAACTAAAGCTGACCTCCAAAATCTCCCGCACCTAGGCTCCTTAGACAATACATATCGAAATCCAAAAACACATTTGCCGTTGTCAAAAGCAAAAGCATTGCTTGAACATTATATTGGAGAAGACAATCCTCAAGGTTCCGCCAAAAGGAAGCAAAGAACACGACCTTATCAGCGAGCAATGTTTAAACGATTAGGGGAACGTTATTTTTAGGCAAAAACGAAAGAGGCTTATTCAGCCTCTTTTTCGATTTGTTTTTCATTTTCCTTAAACAGCAGTTCATCGATTTTTTCGATTAAAACATGCACTTCCGGTTTGCTTACTTGCGCATTCGCTCCGACTTGTTTTCCTTTATGCCTTAAATCGTCGGTAATCAGTGATGAAAAGATTATGACCGGAATATGTTCAAGATCCGGGTTTTCTTTGACTCTTTTGGTAAGATGGAGCCCGTCGAGCTGCGGCATTTCAATATCGGTGATGATCAAATCAACCTGTTCTTTTTCATTGGCGACCGCCTCCTCTAAATAATCAAGGGCATCTTTACCGTTTTCAAAAAACTCGAATTGTTTAAACCCCGCTTCTGACAGCGTCTCTTCCAAAAGTCTTCGGAGAAGCGGAGAATCTTCGGCAACGACAATTTTTTTATCAGATCTGTCACGTTTATCGATTTTTCTCGCTTTTTCTTTTTGAATGCCCGACTCGGGATTAATTTCCACAACGATTTTTTCAAAATCCAACATAAGAATCATTTCATCATCTAATTTCACGACTCCGGTAATTTGGGTTTCAAGACCTTGATACATTTCAGATGGCTTCTCGATTTGCTCCCACGACACACGATGTATTTGCGTCACTTGATGAACCCGAAACACCACTTTCTGTTTATTAAATTCTGTTACGATCATCTTATCTTTTTCGCTCGGTTCCGGATTCGGGTGGCCGATCGCTTTCGGAACATTCACAACGGGAAGAACTTCTCCTCTCAGTTCAATAATGCCTTCCACATACGGATGGACATGAGGAACGCTTGTTACAGGGAGAGGCTGAATAATTTCCTTCACTTTCATGACATTTATGCCAAATTTGTTTGATCCGACAATAAATTCCACAAATTCGAGTTCATTTGTCCCGCTCTCAAGTAAAATGCCTTTTTCGTTCATATCGTTCTTCCTTCCATTTCAAAAATTTGCGAAGGTATCTATCCCCTTTTTATATCGGTACATTTGGCTTGTCATTTAATACTTCATCCTCTACATAACGATGAAACACGAGCCCAATGGCGACAAGAATCATTAAAGATCCCATCGCTGTTCGGCTTGCTAGATTTCCATAGTCTGCCAAAAACCATGTGATCGTCCCGTATAAGAAAGGGCCGGCAATGGCTGATACTTTGCCTGAAAAAGCAAACAAACCAAAAAACTGCCCTCGTTTGTTCTCGGGAGAAAGTTCGACAATGAGCGTCCGGGTTGTCACCCACATCGAGCCCAACGCAACTCCAAACAATCCCCCTGCCACCCAAAACATCCATTCCGAAAAAGCAAATGTGCCCGTGAACAATGCGATCAATAAAAGGAAACCGACGGCGTTGACAGCCCTCTTTGATCCGATCCATTTGGAAATATATCCGAATAAAAATGAACCGATAATGCTCGTTACTGTGGAAACTAAATAAAGCAATATAAATTGTCCGCTTGTAAAGCCGACGATCGCCTTTGCATATACGGCCATCATTGCAATCGCGGTTGCAATCGCATCATTCAAGAAAAAATAAGCGAGCATAAACATAAAAAGCGAGCGATATCGCCTCGCCTCTTGGAAAGTTTTCCAAATGTCGCTATAACCACTGAAAAAAGAAGATGTTGATCTTTTCTTCGATTGATTTGTTTGTTCTTTCATAAAAAAGAAAAGCGGAAACGAAAACATAAGGAAAAGACATGCCGTTGGGATAAACGCTTCATCATACTGACCTTCTTCAATAAAAGGATAGACGGACAAACCAACCAATGTTCCTACATACCCAACCGCCACACCAAATCCGGAAATAACAGGAATTTCATCTTTCGCCCCTAAATCCGCAATCATTGTGTCATAAAAGACAAGACTCGAATTATAAAAAAATTTTGCAAGGACAAAAAAGATGATAACCAAAAATAAAGAGAAAGGAATGCCGAAAATAGTAAAAGAAAGGGAAACATCGCCAAAAATCCCCATCAAGAAAGTAAATAATACGGATAACACTGTCATTGGCACAAGAAAAAGCTTCTTTCTTTTCGTCCGGTCAATCCAAACCCCATAAAGGGGGGAGAAAACAACAATTAAGAAACTGGCCATTGCATTCGCAAAGGAAATGAAAGAACTGGCAATTTGATTTAATTGTTCGTTCGTGCCAACCGCTTCCTGCAGATAAAAAGGAAAGAATATCGTTTGAATGTTCGACGAAAAAATCGTGTTGGCAAAATCATATAATGCCCATGACAACACAGGAAGCGATATGAGCCGTTTTGCCATTGATTTCCTTTCCGCATTCAAATCCGTTTTTCGCATGTCTTCACCTGCATATCGTTTTTATATTGCTAACATGACAATTCGACAAAAACCGGCTGTTCCCTTCTAATTTGCATAAAATTTACATTACCAAAAAGGTGAATATGGTCAAACACCTTGCAACAAAATTTGCATATGTTGAGAATGAATGAAATGTCAGAAAGGAGAATAATCTTGCATCCATTTGATCGGCAATTGATGTTTCCAGGTTTTCAGCCGCCTTTTGCAGATCCGGGAAGCTTCGACCCACCTCCATTTGCTCCCCCTTCCGGCATGAGTCCTTCAGGTCCGCCGTCAGGACCGCCGCCTAGCTACACGCCAACGGAATCGCCCGGTGTTGGAGTATATGCTGTGGATCCTGGCGGGCTAAGGGGATGTTTATACCGTTTCACTTATATTCGTTTAACAAACAGAACAAGATTTTGGTTTTATCCAGTGTTTGTCGGACGAACATCTGTCGCCGGTTGGCGGTGGAGACCGCGCCAGCGGAGATGGGTTTATTTCGGTATTGATTTAACAAATATTTCCTCTTATACTTGTGTGTGAAATTTTAATCCGGCGCGCTGCCATTTCTCAGGCGGCGTGTTCGATTAATCTGCATTCCTGACTTTTCAATTGCACTGTTTCAAACGCAAGCTCGACTGTTGTTTTCAACGCTACGGCAAATTTAATTTCAATCGATCTGCTTTCATCCAAGTAACGGCCTTCAAACGCTGCTTGGATGATATTTGACCTCCCTGAATTTTCAATCTCGACAACTAGCTTTTATTCATGCAAGCTGCCGATACTTTACTTAGTGCCCCATTGCCGCCCCGATCATGATAATGGCTTTTCAGGTGAACGAACAAGCAGTATGATTCGAAAATCAATACCTAAAACGGGTTTAATGGGAATATTTAATAAATTCGTTGGCGGTTTGTTTGTCATTTCCTGCCAAAATACCGATAACACCCCCTTGCTCAAGCTCCTTTCGTTGCAGCTTCCATGATGCTACCGCCCCTTGTGAACAGCACAGCTCATTTTAGCTTTTTCTTATCCAAATTCCCCTGCATTGGCTTGAATCATTCGGGTATCTTTCCAGATTGACCAGTGACAGCGATTTTTAGATCCCCATGGTTGATTGTTTCTGTTTACATTATACGCCGTTGATGAAGGGAACTTTGTAAATATTTAAACAAAAGGAACTGCCCAATTTTAATTTTTACAATTTAGGTCCCTTTTGAAAATGAAACCATCCCATTCTGTAAAAAAGATAGAGCATTCCCGTTCCTATCACGGTCATCGCGCCTAAAACAATGAAATATCCATATTTCCATTTCAGTTCAGGCATGTATTGAAAATTCATCCCGTAAACCCCGGCGATAAACGTCAATGGCATAAAAACAGATGAAATAACAGTTAATGTCATCATGATCGTATTCATTTTGTTGGAATTAAATGATAAATAACTGTCTCGAATATCTGCCGCCACTTCGCGATTTGCATCAATCATTTCAACAAGCTTTAGCAAATGATCATATATATCATGAAAATATAAATCTTGTTCCTTTCGCTCGTTCAGACCGTTCGAAGAAATGATCCGATACATTAAATCCCTCATTGGAATGATCGTTCTCCTTAATTTCGACAATTGCGACCGAATCGAAAAAAGTTCTTTCATTAACTCATCAATTGTTTTTTTTCTGTTATTTTCTTCAATTTGATTTAACAAATCCTCGAGCCGATATACTGGAGGAAAATAATCATCGACAAGTTGATCTGCCAGTTTATGCAGAATTTTTCGCGGGCCGCCTTTAAGCGCATCATCCTTTTTCACCTGATGCCAAGTGTTGTTTAAATTGCGAATGGCGTCATGATGAAAAGTCACGATTCCTCTATCGCTCACGAACAAATCCAATTCTTCAGGCTCTAATGTTTGTTGGTGAATGGCATGTAAAACGACAAACAAATAAGATTCGTAAACATCAATTTTCGGTCTTTCTACATTTTCCACACAATCCTCAATCGACAGCGGATGAAAATGGAAAAATCGGCCTAACAGTGTGATTTCTTCTGTTGTAGGATGGTCAAAATCCACCCAATACCAACTGACATCTTTTCGGCGAATCTCTTTAAGAGGACAATCATATTTCACATCCATATTTTCTGTAACAATTAAAGTTCGGATCATATCATTCACACTTTCAACAAAAAATTTAAAGATATTGTTAGTTTTCCACCAAAAGCAATGTTAAAACATGATAAAATAAAAAACGAATTTTTCATAAAGCAGGTGAAACTATGGAGCATTTAATCAATCAGCAAGTGAAAAATATTGAAATCTCCGGCATTCGCAAATTTTTCAACATTGTTTCCAACTATGACGACATCATCTCGCTCACCATCGGCCAGCCGGATTTTCAAACCCCTTTGCATATTAAAGAAGCAGCCAAGAAGGCGATTGATGAAAACTTTACAACATATACGCATAATGCCGGTTTTTTGGAATTGCGACAAGCTGTCAGCCAGTTTATGAAAAAAAAATATCAACTTGAATACAATCCGCAAACTGAAGTGATTGTCACAACAGGGGCGAGCCAGGCAATCGATATTGCGCTCCGGACCATTTTAGAACAAGGCCTTGAAGTGCTATTGCCTGCGCCGATCTATCCGGGGTATGAACCAATTATCCGCATGTGCGGCGCCACACCTGTTTTGGCCGATACGGCGCCTTATGGTTTTAAATTAACGAAAGATTTAATAGAAAAGCATATAACAGAAAAAACACGTTGTATCATATTGCCTTATCCGTCAAACCCGACTGGCGTGACATTGACTTCTGAGGAGCTGAAAGAGATCGCAGATGCTGTTCGCGGAAAAGATATTTTCATTTTAGCGGATGAAATCTACAGTGAATTAACCTATGTGGGGAGCCATACCTCGATTGCTTCTTTTTTGCGGGAGCAAACGATCGTCATCAATGGACTTTCCAAATCCCACAGCATGACGGGGTGGAGAATCGGATTTTTAATGGCTCCAGAAAACATTGCTAAGCACATTTTAAAAGTTCACCAATACAACGTCTCCTGCGCTTCATCCATCTCGCAAAAAGCTGCTTTCAATGCTTTGACGGAAGGATTTGATGACGGGAATCAAATGAAAAAGGAATATGAAAAAAGACTTGATTATGTATATAATCGGCTGATTGACATAGGGCTTGAAGTCGTGAAACCGGGAGGGGCTTTTTATTTGTTTCCATCAATCAAACCGTTTGGAAAAAGCTCTTTTGATTTCGCATTGGAATTGTTGAAAAAAGCGGGTGTTGCCGTCGTCCCCGGGAGCGCATTTTCTCGTTACGGAGAGGGATTCATCCGAATCTCCTACGCCTATTCGATGGAGGAGCTTGAAAAAGCGCTGGATAGACTGGAACATTTTCTCCGAACGGAAAAAGGGTAAACAGTGCTTTTTCAAGCACTGATATCCTTTTTCGGAAGTTTGATCGTAAAGACTGTGCCTTTCTCGCTGCTGTTCACATCAATCGTGCCATGGTGATGCTCAATGATTTTATATGTAATCATTAATCCTAAGCCGGTTCCATTCTTCTTCGTCGTTAAAAAAGGTTCTCCGATTCGTTCCAACACTTCTTTCGGAATCCCCTTTCCTTCATCTTTCACTTTCATCACAATGAAATCGCCTTCTGTTTTTGATGAAATCGTGATCGTTCCACCATTTGGCATCGCATCGATCGCATTTTTGATTAAATTAATAAATACCTGCTTCAGCTGATTTTGGTCGCACAACAATTCTTGCGCTTCTTCCGCAATGTCCTTGCAAATGACAATATTTTTTAAAATGGCTTCCGTTTCAAGCAATGTAACAACTTCATGCAAAATAATGCCGACATTTGCTTTTTTCAAGGCCGCTTCCTGAGGCTTTGCCAGCATAAGAAGTTCACTTAAAATCATTTCAATCCGGTTTAATTCAGAAAAAATGATTTCAAAATATTTTTTCCCTTTTTCACTTTCACCTTGCAGCAGCTGCAAAAACCCTTTAATGGCGGTTAGCGGATTGCGAATTTCATGTGCAATTCCGGCCGCGAGCTGTCCGGCCAAAGAAAGCTTTTCCGATCTGATCATCAGTTCTTCCGCTTGTTTCCGATCAGATAAATCCTTCAAGATGATTTGCACGGCAGGTTCGCCAAAATAAGTTGTTGCTATGCATATCATATCGGTATGAATGATTTTTTTTGTAAACGTTAACCATTTTTGTTTCATAAAGACGGTTTCCGAATGCCCCCTTACGATTTCGTCCAATTGCCACTTGAGCTCTTCATGATATTGCAAGGGCAAAAATTGAAAAATGCTTTTTCCTAATATATCCTGATAATCAGGAGCTTCAAACAGTTTCATCCCTGATTTATTCATGAACACCCATTTATTATTATGTATAACAGCAATTGTATCTATTGAATTATGAATTAGCTTTTGGTATCTTTCCCGGCTCTTTTTTAAAATGTATTGCACGTTTCTTTTGGAAGAAACATCGGAAATCACAAATAATTCCGCTTTTAATCCATTGTAATCAATCAAAGTGGTTCGTAATTCAACCTCCATTTTTCTTTTATCCATTCGATTCCAACTCAATTCCAATAATTCGCCGTCATTTCCTTTATGAAGCTGATGGATTCTTGAATGGATGACAGGATGAAAATCGCAGTCAATGAAATCGTAAATCATCTTCCCTTCTATATCATCTCGTTTTTCCGCTCCGAGCAAATGGAGCATCATGGAATTTGCATATTGAATTTTCCCATCAATGCAAATCATGATCGGGCACGGCAATCGATCTATGAAATGGGTGGTGCAATCATTCGGAGTTTGATGGCTCCCATCACGGAATCCAATTCGTGCGCCGCTTGAATGTTCAGACTGTTCATGTTGGGCAAGCGTAAATTTCATAATAATTTCATTGGCATCGATGTTGATCACATCGGTGGAAACGTTAAATCGCAAATAACCGCCGCTTTTTTTAAATAATCTTAATGATTTCGGAAGAAATTCGTGCTTATAAAATAACATGTCTTCCAGCAAATACAGATCATCTTTATGAATGTAATCAAAAATACTAGAATTCAGCAATTCCTCTTGAGTGTATCCAAGAATTCCCATGCAATTTCCCGTGAAATATAAAATCTTCCCCCTATTTGAAATAATGAAAAAAAATTCTCCCGTTCGTTTCTGCATCTGTTTTTCCTTCTGCAGATCCATCAGTTGCCCCCCTTAATGCTTATTCTCTCTAAATGAGAATTTTTTCTGGTATGTTTATGAAAATGAAAAATATCCCTTATTGACTAAAATTTTAATATATTCGTAGGTAAAAACAAAGACCGTATGTATTGAATTGAAGGAACTTTATCATTTTCGATCATTTAACTATATGCTCGTTTCATAAAATTAAAAACCACCGTTTATAAAAACGATGGTTTTTGTCGTCTACTTTTCTTCAGTTGATGGCTTTTGGGGATTGCCAGCATATTCTTTTTGCAAATCTTTGTATGCCTTGACGATATCTCTGGCAATTCTTTTGTTAACATCTTCGCTTCCGCTAGGCTTTGTCCATGGAACAACAACGCTGAACGCCACTTCCGGATTGTCTGCAGGATAATAGCCGACAAACGTTAAATTATATACATCGGTTCCCCAATATTGCTGTTTCGTCCCATAATATTGTGATTCGGCCGTTCCAGTTTTCCCTGCCACATTCATTCCTTTCAATTGAGCATAGGCCGTACCCCCCGGCGAATTCGTAACGAGTTTAAAGCCTTGCCGCACCCGCTCAATATCCTGTTCAGTGTTGTTGATTTTGTTCAGCACTTTTGCAGGCCGTTCTTGGGCAATTGGCCCCAGCCCTTCATCAGTCGGTTCGTGAATCTCGGTAACGAGTCTTGGCGTAACTCTGTATCCTCCGTTCGCAATAATTGAAACATATTGCGCCATTTGCAACGGTGTATACGTGTCAAATTGTCCGATAGCAAGGTCCAGCAATTTCCCTTTATCTGCACCCGGGTCTGACTGCTGGCCGGGAGATTCCTGCGGTAGATCAATCCCTGTTGGCACCCCTAGACCAAATTGGGCATAATAGTTGCGCATCTTTTGAAAGTCCTCATCAGTTGCAGGAAATTTTCCATATGGGACATACTGGATTCCTGCAATTTTCATGGCGATATGGAACATGTATACGTTCGAACTTTGCTTCAACGCTGTTAAATCAGATACCGCCCCCATATTTTTATAGGACGATTTCTCCGGTGTTCCTTTTAAATGGATCGGTGCATCATAAAAAACCGTTCCATATTTTAATCCATATTGATAACCTGCCAAAACAGTTGCCCCTTTAACTGCTGACCCCATTTCATATTGGGTTCCGAAAGCTCCGTAATCAAAATTTAGCATCTCTCCTGATTCATACATTCTTCCAACCATCGCCAAAACATCGCCTTTATAAGGATCCATCATGACGACAAACGCGCGATCCACTAAATAGTTGCCTCTGCCGCGAGCCGCTTTCAGCTGTTGGTCGATTATGTTTTCGATTCTTTTTTGCAATTCAATATCGATTGAAAGTTTCAAATCATATCCTCTTCTGCCCTCATCAATCTGCTTTTGTTCAATTGTATTTCCGTCTTTATCGGAAATATATTGAACTTTCGCCTTTCTTGGATTGAGATAGTCCTCATATTGCTGCTCTAAATAGCTTTTGCCGACTCTTTCATTACGGGCATACCCTCTGGCAACAAAGAACGATTGGTTTTCTTCCGGAATTCCTTCTTTTGGCGTTGAAATTTTTCCTAAAATCGTGCGGAAAACGTCATCATAAGGATACACCCTTTCCCAATCCGTGATAACATCCACTCCCGGAAGATCTTCCAGCTGTTCAGCCACACGCGAGACTTCTTCCTCGCTTAGATCGGTGGCCACAATTTGCGGCTCGTACGCATAACCTGACGAAAATTTTATATATAAAGCCGCTAACTCCATTTCCTTAGGGTCGTTCTTAATTTTTTCTATTTCTTCCTCCGGAACTCTTTCTACCTGAAGTCGGTACGACTCGCTTGCTTTTAGCTCCCTTTCCTTCTTCGACAAAAGTTTTTCAGCTTTTTTCGGATGTTTGGCCACCCAATAGTCCCTTAAATCCCGCTCCCGCAGAAAAGACGTATCCATGTTAATCAGCTTTGCCAATTTTTCAGCTGTTTGAAGTTTGTCTTTCGTTTTTGTTGTCTTTTCCACAGTATATGTGACCGCAGGCACATTCCGATTATCAACGACAACCCTTTCGTATCGATCAAACATTTTTCCCCTTGGAGCAGGATATTTTGCCACATCGATTTCGGTTCGGTTTACTTCCTTTGAGTATTCCTCCCCTTGAACGATTTGGACAACACCAAGGCGAACAACCAATGCGACAAACAGCAGGAACACGATAAAAAAGAAAAAATTGATCCGAAAAATGCGTGTTTTCTTTTGCCGCTTAGTTTCAGAAGGATTGGTTTCCGTCTCCTTGTTCACAAACAACCTTCCTTTCACCAAAAATTTTTCCATTTAATTTACAACAACTCACGAACTTGTAAAAACATTGTAACATATATTACAAAAATCTTCGTTTCCAAAATGTTGTCAACCCTGTATTTCTATTTAATTTTTAGACATATTGTTTATATTTGTCATTCTTGAAGGAAGTATATCACAAAATTGAGCTCATGAACCCCCATATTTACAACAATTTGACGAATCTTATTAAAAACCTGAGGGTCTGGATTTGTCAATGGAATGATATGACACAAATGTAACAAAAATCGCATGTTAAGATAGATTTGTAAATTGCAAGGACAAACACCAAGGAGGGTAAAAGGATGAAGAAATCGATCTTTGTTTCGGCTTTCGCAGCCGCTGCTATTTTGACTGCCGGCGCCGGCGCAAATGCGAGTGCACAGGAGGTGCAAAAAGCGAACATTCCATGTAAAAGCCAAGTGCATGTTTACAGCTCTTACGGTAAAAATCAGCAAGAGTTGAATAAAATCCTACAATCTTTTGGCACAAAAGAGTTGGAAAATCTTGCGAACAAGTATTTTCCTAACAGCCAAATGAAAATTTCAATCTATCAAAAAAATGGACAACCTGTGAAAAAAGAAACTGTCATTCCTAAACAGGACAATAACCAAAAAGTGAATAATCAACCAAACAGCAATGCGAAAACAACAACACCCGCACCATCCAAAAACAGCCAAACAACAAACAATACCCCAGCTTCCAACCAAGAAAATGTTTCAACGTTAAATGCTTATGAAAAAAAAGTAGTCGAGTTGACAAACGCTGAACGGCAAAAACGCGGCTTAAAACCGCTTATTGTTGATGACGCATTAAGCAAAGTCGCACGCGAGAAATCTCTTGACATGCAGCGCAACAACTACTTTTCTCATACAAGCCCGACTTACGGCTCCCCATTTGACATGATGAAAAAATTCGGCATTTCCTACAAAACGGCAGGGGAAAATATTGCAATGGGCCAACGTACTCCTGAAGAAGTTGTGAACGCATGGATGAACAGCGAGGGGCATAGAGCAAATATTTTAAATCCTAACTTCACCCATATTGGCGTTGGCTATGTGGAAAATGGCCATTACTGGACACAACAATTTATCGGAAAATAAAAATTAGCAGAAAGTGTGGCAAATTGAATGTTGCCACACTTTTTCTTTTATTCTATTTCACTCCAAAGCTTATATAACGCATGAATGCCGCTGTTTTCTTCTCCCCTCTCTGCAAGCTCCCCGTATAATTCTCTAGCAAGTCTAAGACCAGGAACAGGAACTTCCATTTTCTCTGCTTCCTCTAAGGCAATGTCCATATCTTTGATAAAATGTTTAATATAAAAACCTGGATCAAATTGCTTTGCCAAGATTCGGGGTGCATAATTGGATAAAGACCAGCTTCCTGCTGCGCCGACTGAAATGCTCTTTAATACTTTTTCAGGATCCAGCCCGGCATGCTTCGCATAGGCGAGCGCTTCACATACACTGATCATCCCGGCTGCAATGGCGATTTGATTGCACATTTTCGTATGCTGTCCCGCTCCGGCTTCTCCTTGATGAACAATGTTAGTTCCCATTTTTTCAAAAATTGGCAGACAATGTTGAAACGCTTCTTCGTCTCCGCCAACCATAATGGTCAATGTTCCGTTCTTAGCTCCGACATCCCCTCCGGATACTGGAGCATCTAAAAAGGAAATGCCTCGTTCTTTTGCCTGTTTGTAAATTTCTTCGGCAAGTTCCGGTTTTGATGTCGTCATATCAATGCAAAACGCACCCCTTTTGGCGTTTGCCAATATGCCGTTTTCGCCAAAGTAAACCTCTTCAACATCTTTTGGATAGCCGACCATTGTAATGATGACATCCGCCTCTTTCGCGATGTCTTTCACCGTATCTTTCCAAATAGCTCCTTCTTTTATGAAGTCCTCTGCTTTTTCTTTCGTTCTAGTAAAAACTATAAGAGGATAACCAGCATTAAGCAGATGTCGAGCCATGCTTTTCCCCATAACACCAAGACCGATGAAGCCGATGATCTCTTTTTTCACGCTTTTCACCCTTTCAGATTGATTTGACCATTCCGCCGTCAATCATAAACGTTTGTCCCGTCATATAGGTGTTCAAGTCAGAAAGCAGGAACAGCACATAATTTGCGAATTCTTCCGGTTTTCCGTACCGTTTAAGCGGAATTGCCGCTTGATTTTTCTTTTCCATTTCTTCTTTTGAAAGGCCAAGTTTTTTCCCATTCCATTCATCCAGCTGTGCGACTCGGTCTGTTGCAATTCTTCCGGGGGCAGCGGTATTGATCAAGATTTGATATGGCGCAAATTCAGCCGCCAATGTTTTCGTCAAACCGACGATTCCCAACCGAAACGTATTCGACAATATCAATCCGGGAATCGGCTCCTTCACCGAAGAGGAAGCGATGTTGACAATTTTTCCGCCGTTTTCTTTCATGTGCGGCAGAACTTCACGGATGGTTCTTATGTAACTGAGAAGGTTCAATTCAAATGCTTTTTGCCAATCTTCATCCTTCATCTCTTCGAAAGTTCCGGCAGGGGGGCCTCCGGCGTTGTTAACGAGAAGGTTGATCTTGCCAAACTCTTTTATCGTCTTGTCAACAAGTTTTTCAATGTCTTCCTTTGAGGTAATATCCGTTTTCATATAAGACACTCTTCCTTTTCCAAACGCTTTTAGGCTTTCCGCAGCGTCTTTAAGTTTTTCTTCGTTGCGGCTGGCAATCATGACGTCTGCTCCCTCTTCTACAAGCCTTGTGGCGATCGCTTTTCCCAAACCTTGGCTGGAAGCCAATACGAGGGCCGTTTTCCCGTTGAAACTCAAATTCATCACGACATCATCCTTTCAACCCTTTTTTATTAAGTTTACCATGTCCATAAAAGAATGAAAAAAAGAAAAATAGCAGAAATTGAAAGTTTTATGTTATTTTCTAAACTATTTTCCACTGAAAGCATTTAATTTATCAGCCAATTCTTCCTTCGGTTTTCGGCGGGCATCTAAAAAATGTAGCTCTATAAAATGTTTCTGTTTAGATATTTTCAAATCCGGACGCAGCGCAAGTTTTCGCACCTTTATTTAAAAAAACTTGCAAAAAATAGACCTTTTTCTTAATAATTCATCCAAAAAAGGCCCGGACATTGTTTGGCCCTAGCCCCATGTTTCAAAGGAGCGAATGAAACATCAATGGCAATTCTTTTTACAGTCCAAACTTCTTTCTATGTTTTAAATTTAAAATATTTGTTCTGTTGCAAAAAAAGAAAAGCAGATCCTAAATTCATTTGGATCTGCTTTTCATATTAAACATGAAACGTTTCTTTCACAAAAGAAATGACTTCTTCTGTCGTTTGCATCGAAAGCACGGTTTCTTTGAAGCTTTCGGCTTCTTGTTTCGAAAGCTTTTTAATCTGAGCTCTTGCCGGCAAAATCGAAGCGGCACTCATGGAAAATTCATCTAAACCAAGGCCTAAAAGCAATGGAATCGCAATCGGATCTCCTGCCATTTCGCCGCACATGCCCACCCATTTTCCTTCATGATGAGCCGCATCAATGACACGGGAAACAAGGCGAAGAATTGCCGGATTATATGGCTGATAAAGGTACGATACGCGTTCATTCATGCGATCAGCCGCCATTGTATATTGAATTAAGTCATTTGTTCCAATACTAAAGAAGTCGACAAACTTGGCAAACTGATCAGCCAAGATGGCGGTTGACGGAATTTCAACCATCATTCCGACTTCAATATTTTCAGCTACTTCGATTCCCTCGTTTTCAAGCCTATCTTTTTCTTCCAAAAGAATCGCTTTTGCTTGTTGAAATTCATTGACTGTCGCAATCATAGGAAACATAATTTTCAGGTTCCCGTATTTGCTCGCCCGAAGAAGAGCCCGCAGCTGGGTGCGGAACAAATCCTGCATTTCCAAGCAGAGTCGAATTGCTCTGAATCCTAAGAACGGATTCATCTCTTTTGGCAAATTCAAATATGGAAGCTCTTTATCTCCGCCAATGTCCAACGTACGGACAACGACAGGCTTTCCGTTCATTTTTTCTAATACCGTTTTATAGGCATCGTATTGTTCATCTTCTGTTGGCAATTGGTCTCTACCCATGTACAAAAATTCTGTACGATACAGTCCTATGCCTTCGCCCCCATTGTCCAGAACCGCTTGAACATCCTTTGGCGTTCCGATATTTGCGGCAAGTTCAACATGATGTCCATCCTTTGTCACTGTCGGTTCATCTACAAGTTTCGCCCATTCTGCCTTCTGTTTTTCATATTGTTTCTTTTTCTCTTCGTAAAAGGCAATGGTTTCAGCGGTCGGATCGATGACAACTTGTCCATCAATGCCATCGACAATCACCGTAATACCGTTTTCTATATTGGCAGACGCCTCTTTCGTACCGACAACTGCAGGAATTTCCAATGAACGAGCCATGATGGCGGAATGGGATGTTCTGCCGCCAATATCCGTAGTGAAAGCTTTCACATAAGATTTGTTCAATTGTGCAGTATCAGAAGGTGTCAAATCTTCAGCAACAATAATGACTTCTTCATTAATTAAGCTTGGATTTGGGATCTGAACACCTAATAAATGCGCAATGACTCTTTTTGTTACATCGCGGATGTCCGCTGCGCGCTCACGCATATATTCGTTGTCCATCGATTCAAACATGGCGATAAATTGATCCGCAGTTTCACGCATCGCAAACTCCGCATTTACAGCTTCGTTTTTTATTTTGTCTTTTACCGGATTTAACAGTTCAGGATCGTTCAAAACAAGAAGATGCGCTTCAAAAATGGCAGCTTTATCTGCTCCGAGCTTTTCGTTGGCATTGTCTCTGATCACTTTTAGCTCTTGTTTTGCGTTTTCAACCGCTTTTTCAAAACGTTCCGTTTCTTCCGCGGGATTTTGAATGTTTTTTCTGGAAACCGTCAAATCCGGTTCTTCGAGACGGTACGCTTTTGCAATCGCAATACCGCTTGATGCTCCAATCCCAGAAAGCTTTTTCATTATTCGCCTAAACCCTCTTTTTTGATCGTCTCTTCAATAGCTGTAAGTGCTTCGTTTTCGTCTGCGCCTGTTGCTGAGATGGTAATGGTTGCACCTTTTGGAATGCCTAAAGACATAACGCCCATAATGGATTTTAAGTTGACCGTTTTGCCATTGTAAACAAGATTAATGTCAGAATCGAATTTGCTAGCCGTTTGCACTAACAAAGTGGCAGGTCTAGCATGAATTCCAGTGTCAGATGTAATATTAAACGTTTTTTCAGCCATTCGAATCATTCCCTTTCTTTCTTTGTTTCAAAAAAATTTTATCAATCCAACTGCTGTTCTGCAAGATAAAACTTGCATATTTAAAACAAGCTGCCTACCGTATAGCTTGACCCAGTGAACAACAGACAGCTTGTAGTAAAACCTATCGAATTGAGATAATATTTTCTTCTCCTTGTTTGACCATTCCTTCTTTTTCAAGATGGATTGTTGCCCCATCTTTTAAATTCGTAAAGACAACAGGCGTCATTATAGAAGGAACTTGGTTTTTAATGAAATCAAGGTCAACCTGAAGCAGGCGATCTCCTATTTTAATAGTATCGCCTTCAGAAACGAAAATGTCAAATCCTTTTCCTTTCAAATTGACAGTATCAATTCCGACATGGATTAAAATTTCATGTCCCGAATCTGACAGCAAACCGATGGCATGTTTTGTCGGAAAAACGTTCATGACTTTTCCGTTAACGGGCGAGACGACTGTTCCATCTTCCGGCAAAATAGCGAAGCCGTCTCCCATCATTTTTCCGGAAAATACTTGATCCGGAACATCAGTGATCGGATGGAGTTCTCCGGACATCGGAGAAACAAATGTAAGATTTTCACTTCGCAATTCTTCCGGCATGACATTTTCCACTTGTTCGGCCACTTCTTGTTCAGGAGAATGTACTTGTTCAATTCTAGGTGTTCTTCCGGCCATGATGTCCTGTATTTGCGTTTTTAAGTTGTCCGATTTTGGTCCGAAAATCGCTTGGATATTGTTTCCTACTTCTAGAACTCCTGATGCGCCGAGTTTTTTCAGGCGATCTTTATCAACTTTCTGCTGCTCGTTTACAGTTATGCGCAGCCGTGTAATACAAGCATCAAGATGTTGAATGTTTTCCTGTCCGCCTAATGCTTGCAAAATGTTATATGGCAAGTCATCAGACGCTTTGCCTTCTTTCTCATGATCAGATGTTTCCACTTCCGCTTCTTCACGCCCCGGCGTTTTCAAATGAAACTTGCGAATGGCAAACCTGAAGCCGAAATAATAAATCACGGCAAACGCAAGTCCAACTGGAATGACAAGCCACCAAGCCGTTCTGTTTGGCAGGATGCCAAATAATATAAAATCAATGACACCGCCGGAGAAAGTCATACCGATTTTTACATTTAATAAATGC
This sequence comes from Aeribacillus sp. JST-2, assembly GCF_056032925.1. Lineage (NCBI taxonomy): Bacteria > Bacillati > Bacillota > Bacilli > Caryophanales > Bacillaceae > Aeribacillus > Aeribacillus sp. JST-2. The sequence goes on along the minus strand of NZ_JBVVUU010000019.1, from coordinate 4,836 downwards.
ATGACCATAAACGACAGACCGGCAAATACCGCATGAATCGCAAATAAAACAGGCGCAACAAATAGAAAGCTGAACTCAATCGGTTCTGTAATGCCTGTCAAAAAAGATGTTAACGCAGCAGATCCCATAATGCCGGCAACAACCTTTTTGTTTTCCGGTTTTGCTTCATGGTAAATGACAAGAGCCGCAGCGGGGAGCCCAAACATCATAAACGGAAATTTCCCGGTCATAAATGTACCTGCCGTCAGCTCCACGCCATCTTTAATTTGTGCAAAGAAAATGGCTTGGTCGCCGCGGACAACCTCTCCGTTTTGACTTACGTATGAACCGAACTCATACCAAAATGGTGCATAAAAAATATGATGCAATCCGAAAGGTATTAAAGAGCGTTCAATAATACCGAAAATGAATGCGGCCAATGTCTTGTTCGTTTCAAGCATTCCTTGAGAAAACGCATTTAATGCCCCTTGAATCGGCGGCCATACAAAATACATGGCAATACCTAACAGAACCGCAGAAGCTGCTGTAACGATCGGCACAAACCGTTTGCCAGCAAAAAACCCCAAATATTGCGGCAGCTCAATTTTATAGTATTTATTGTACATATATGCTGCAATAATACCGACAATAATTCCCCCAAACACACCGGTTTGCAGTGTTTCAATTCCGAGAACGTTCGCGTATGCAGGATTGGAACTAATATCTTCCGGGAGCTGATGAAGACCTGTTAAAATCCCGCTCATCGTGACATTCATAATCAAATATCCGATCACGGCTGCAATCCCTGCCACACCGTCTCCATTGGCTAGACCGATGGCAACCCCTACGGCAAACAGCAACGGCAAGTTGCTGAATACGATTTGTCCCGCTTGTTCCATTACACTCGCAATAAGCACTACCCATTCATTTGTTAAAGCTGGAATTCTTTCTGTTAAATCGGGATTTTGCAGCGCATTTCCAACCGCCAGCAAAATGCCTGCAGCGGGAAGAAGCGCAACCGGAAGCATTAATGCTCGACCGATTTTTTGCAAAACACCAAAAAGCGATTTAAACATGAACATAACCTCCTTTTTTTTATCATTTGATAAATGCAGCAAGAATAAAAGCAAAAACTGTAAAATAAAAAACAAAACAGGCATGAGGATACAAAGCAGCCATACAATACAGCCGAGCAAATTGTATTGTATGTTTGCTATGCACACTCATGCCTGATCGAATCAGTAACACGTTTGCAAAGCTTTATTCTTTTGTCTTCGCAATTCGATACAAGTGAATTGTTAAATAAGCAGCTTCTGCTTCAAAAACTGGCTTTTTTAATACTTGCTGCATGATTTTAATCATTTTCCACGCAGTATTGTAGCATAAAGGATATTTATTTTTCAACAGTAAAGTTACTTCTTTTGGCTCTTCTACTTTTTCTCCTTTGTGAACTCTTTCAATTGTCGATTGAAGATGTCTTATTAGGCGCAAATAATTCACACTGTCTTTATCCAACCGGATTTTTAATGAATCCTCCACAACTTCGATAAGTTGGCTGATAAGCTGGGAATGGCGGTTTACTTCGGAGATCGTTTTATGCGTTAGTGCACTATGGATATGGAGGGCGATAAAACCGATTTCACCTTTTGGAAGGAGTACATCTAATTTTTCTTCAATAATTTTTACGACTTCGCTCGCTATTTCGTACTCTTTCGGGTAAAGGACCTCGGTTTCAGAAAGAAACGGGTTTTTGATATCCATACCTTGCTGCAAACGCTTAATGGCAAATGTAATATGATCCGTTAAAGCAATATGAATATGTTCGTTTAATGGGAGGCCAACTTTCATTGATATATGTGCAATACAATCTGCAATCACACCGATGATCTTTTCATCAATGTATGGCAGGAGCTTTTTATACTGTTCTTGTTCCAACGCATTTTTCAGAACGAACATTTTTTCAACTGTTTCGTTGGAAATGGAATCGCCTTTCTTCTTGCCAAAACCAATCCCTTTTCCGATTAAGACGACTTCTTGAAATTCATCATGCTCCGCAATTAAAACATTATTATTCAGCACCTTTTGAATTATAAAGGCTCCCATGGCTGTGTAAACGCTCCTTTTTAAGAAATCGATATAATGTTACAAGAAAATAATAGAGCGGTCAACGATTTTGATGGCCTCTCCCAACTACTCGTGATAAGATTTACGGCTCTATCCATTGGTGGCTCTCTTGGAAACTGAATTTAATTTCTTGCTTCACATCTTTGAAAGTTTTATTATGGAAAATGGGTTAGTTTGCATTTTATTTAAGGAGGAACACAAGTAATGATCAAGTTGTTTATTAGCGATTTGGATGGCACTCTCCTCTCAACAGAAAATGAAGTAACAGATTCTGACTTTCTAGCCATTCAGAAGGCCAAAAAAGAAGGAATCGACATCGCGTTAGCTACAGGAAGAATGGACGATGAAATCAAACAAATCGAAAAAAGGCTCGGTGTAGCTGTTCATCGGATCAGCCAAAACGGCACTTCCGTTATCACAAATGAAAATCATCAGCTTCTTTCCCGCACATTGGATCCCGCTATTGCCAAACAGATCATTCAAGAATCAAAAAACAATCGTCTAATTGCCATTGCTTCGGACTTTGCCAAAAACTATACGGATGAAAAAAATGAATACTTTGACATCATTCAATCCCGATTGCTTGCTCCTCTTGAAGTTCATCAAAAGCTTCTTGATGACATCGGCCATACCATTCTTCCGTCAAAAATTTTTTTCATTGGTGAATTCGAAGAACTGGAAGTATTTGAACAACAAGTTGTTTCTAAATTTTCAGACAAAATCCAAACATTTATCTCCGACCGTTATTGTTTAGACGTTGTTCCGAACTGCGTAAGCAAAGGTGAAGCTGTATCGGCCTTAATCCAAAATTTAGGATTTAAAAAAGAAGAAATCGCCTGCATCGGCGACTCATACAACGATATTTCCATGTTTGAACTTACGCCTTATTCTTTCGCGATGGAAAACTCTTTCGAAGATGTAAAAAAGCGAGCCAAGTACATTGTCAAAAATGTGGCCGAAGCTATTGATACCGTCCTCAAGATCAACAAATTGGGAGAAAAAGCCGCAGATATCCCTCATTAGTCTGTTCCCGCTCAAAGGAGAGGTTCTCCTGCCGGCGCACTGTTTGAAAATATCGATCTTATGAAGAAATAAATAGAAAAAAACAGGATCAAAGCATCCTGTTTTTGATGTTATTTATTATTGTTTTAACGGTTCTGCATGTACGTGGACATTCAAAATATTGTGCTTGTCAATCAGCCTTTTTTCAACTTCATCACAAATAGCATGGCTTTCAATGACATTTAAATGAGGCTGTACTTTAATAATGATTTCTACGTATACCGTGCTTCCGACATATCTTGCTTTGATGTCTTCAAGAGACTGCACCCCTGGGATTTCTGAGATCGTTTCTTTATATTTTTCTAACTCCTCTTCGGAAAAACCGTCTGTCAGGGAATGGACAGCATCTCTGAAAATATCCCATGCGGTTTTGCAAATGATGATTCCAATGATCATGGCCGCCAGCGTATCCACCCAAGCCAAATGAAATTGAGCTGCTACAATCCCCATAAATGTCCCGATGCTGACAAACGCATCGGAACGATTGTCCAAAGCAGCTGCCATAAGGGCTTGGCTGTTCAATTTTTTTGCCAATCTGCGGTTATATATGTAAACGGTATACATTACGGCGGCTGACCCGATCGCCGTCCATGCTGCCAGCAAATCAGGAGATTCGTTCTTTGGTGTGATGATCGATTTAGCAGCTTCCGTCAGAACTTCAAAACCAACCAATCCCATAATGAATGAGGCCACCATCGAGGCAATCGTCTCTGCCCGAAAGTGCCCGTATCGGTGATCCCGATCAGGAGGACGCTGCGAAATTTTTAGCCCAACCAAAACAGCAATTGACGCAATCACGTCCGTCCCGTTATTGAAACCATCGGCTCTCAAAGCTTCAGAATGATAAAGATAGCCGATCAGTATTTTAACTGCAGTCAGCACAATATAGGCTGAAATGCTAAGCCATGCGCCCCGTTCGCCCTTTTTCAAATTTTGATAAACTTCCACTTCCATAATCTCCATTCATATGGTCTGCTCATCTATACTATCAAAAAATGGATAGCTGGTCTACTTTTTCACAAATTTATCCAGTCTGAACATTTCTCATGTCAGCAATCAAATCCGGATGGATTTGATTGCTTCCACATTATTTTTGAGTGTCTTTCAAATAAACAGGAAGCATTTGGATTGACTGGTTGACAGCATCAAGCTTGCCTTCAATCCGATGCAGCAAATAAAGCGTCACAATAACCGGAAAACCGACATCGCTGACAAAGCGTAGCCACTCCTCCATTTTTTTGATCCCCTCCATTCAAAAAATCATGGCGGCTTCCCAAATGGAAGCCAGCCTGATTGATTCATCATTCAACTATCGCATATTCAGTCACAATCCGTTCGACAATTCGAGCTCCTTTTTTGGATATAAATGAGCCGCCTTGGGAAGTAAAAATATTGGCGTTGATGATCGCGTCCATTGCTTGTGAAATTTCGGTACTGGTGAGATTTTCTTTCGGTTCATCAATATTTATTTTTGCCACTTTTCCATCCTGATTTGCAAAAAGCAGCTCCAACACTTTTGACATAGTATTCACCCCCCTCGTATACTAAGTTTCAGAAAGTTTTTTTATCGAATTTCCAGTCCGATACGCTCCTTGACAATCGCATATCTTGGGTGGTTGCCTTTGTGGGAGGGGCGCGCCCCTCCCACAAAGGGTTGAGCGTACCGGGGTT
>NZ_JBVVUU010000018.1:0-56634 GCF_056032925.1 Aeribacillus sp. JST-2 | reverse complement strand
AAAAAAGTTTATCCTCATATCTGCTCATTTCTTGAATCAACAGGAACGCTTTCGTTTTGTTCAGTTTTCAAAGATCATTTTCTAATCAGGATTTTAATTTTAACAGACATAAACAACTCTGTCAACATCTTTTTTTAATGTTACAAATAAATAAGCTGCAAAAACGAATTATATCTTTTTGCTCAATCATTCATTAAAGCAGCGACGTTTAAAAATTTATCATCTTCAGATCAACCTGTCAACACTTTTTTTAAAAGAATATTCACGATGGTAGATCCCATGCCCTTTTGTTTGAATTCTGTTGACTTCAATAATGTCTTTTTCCACCAAATATTCTAATAAAACGCTTAAATCTACCGAATACAACTTTACTTCGGGATGATCCATAAGTTCCGAAAACAACCACGTTTCCTTTTCGGACATAATATCTAATAAATGAGCTGCACCGAATTCGGCTTTTGAGCGAATTAAAAAATCAAATGCTATAAAAATCAATTCAAGTCTCTTATGTAAATCTTCATGACTTTCGATTAGTTCTTTATACAGCTTGTATGCTTGGGGTTCAATTTGTTTCACTTGAGACCATACGGTAAGTTCCGGATGAAATCCGTAGTCAATAATCTCCAATCTAGCTAAATGATGAAGTGCGTGAACGATATGATTATAGGCATCAAGATATTGTTTTGTTTCAAAAAAAGCTTTTCCTTCCAAATACCGGCGGATTAATTTCGAAAACTCAATGGCAATTTTCAATTTCCTTTCTTCGAACGGAAAACTATTAAATCGCTCAATTAATTTAGACAAGTATTCATTTCGATCAAACAATACTTTCCCATTTAAAATCCAATCAATGATTCGCCGATTTGCCCCAAATGAAATCCATTTATGTAATTGAGCTTCGGTCACAATATGCAGAGCAGCTTTTTTGTCCAAAAACTCATAATGTTTAACAAAAACAGGCTTCTCAGCTTTTTTTATAATGACAAGCATTACAATATCAAAATTATCTGTCTGAGGAGATGTTTCTTTTTTCTTTTCTATGGATAAAACAGCCAAAGTGTCTGGGTGGCTTGCTCTTTCCTGATAGATTGGGCGAAGCAAATCCTCCATATTAAGTCCTCCATCCGTAACAATTACTTTTAAGCAACTATAGTAACTATAAATGATTGTTTCTGCAAATGAAAGACAAAATCCTTTATTTCTCATTTCTGTTTTGTTTGCTATATTTATTTACGGGAGGTCTATTCAATGGAAAAAAAGTATACAAGCAAGATCAATAAAATTCGTACATTTGCATTAAGTTTGATATTCGTCGGATTTATCATTATGTATTTCGGAATTTTCTTTCGTGAACATATGTGGCTCATGACGATCTTCATGCTGCTCGGCTTGCTGTTTATCATCGCCAGCACCATCGTCTATTTCTGGATTGGGATGTTGTCAACTCGAGCTGTCCAAGTGGTTTGCCCATCTTGCGGAAAAATAACCAAAATGCTTGGGCGAGTGGATATGTGCATGTATTGCAGGGAGCCTTTAACACTTGATAAAGAACTGGAAGGCAAAGAGTTTGACGAACGCTACAATCGAAAAAGCAGAAAACATAAAAAATAAAGCTGATAGTTCATTTTTCTATCAGCTTTTTAATGCATCTTATTTTTCTTTTGACAGTCCGGACAAATGCCGTAAATTTCCATCCGATGATGACTAACTTTAAAATCAGTGACATGTTCTGCCAGATTCTCTACTTCATCGAGTCCGGGATAATGAAAATCAACAATTTTCCCGCATTCTTCGCAAATGACATGATAGTGATCTGTCGTGACAAAATCAAACCGACTTGACGCATCGCCATACGTTAATTCTTTCACTAGTCCAACTTCCCGAAAAACACGAAGGTTGTTATAAACTGTTGCAACACTCATATTTGGAAATTTGCCCTCCAACGCTTTATATATATCATCAGCGGTAGGATGAGTCATGGAATTAATCAAATATTCCAAAATCGCATGACGTTGCGGTGTGATGCGTACCCCTGTTTGCTTTAACGTTTCAAGCGCTTCTTTCAGCATAGTCTCAGACATCGCCATGCACCTCTCTTCTAAAAACATTATTACTTTAAAAAATTCTTATATTATAATATTTATAATTAGTGTACATTTACGACAAGATTTTTGTCAATGGCAACAAATGAAAATTCGTTTAATTCCATTGTATCGCTGTTTTGTTGAAAATTCCAGCACTTTGGAATTCCGATTATGAAATGTCTTCCATCAAAATTTGCTTTTGCCGCATCCTTCATGGGGATAGAGCGCTGTCAAATTTTAATACAGCCTTGAAACCGGTGTATCCTGCATAAACAAAAACGGGCTTAGCAACCCCCGCTCAGCCCGCTGATTGTTTGAGGAGAAAAATATTTTTCACTACTACGATATGCAGCGCGCTTTCCCATGTTCATATACGATAACCCATTTTTTAATTCGCCATGCTTTTAATATACCTCAAGGCATCTTCAGCATGTCCTTTTACTTTGACATTCCGCCACTCTTTCATCAATTTGCCTTCTTTATCGACAATAAAAGTAGAACGTTCGATTCCCATATATTCTTTTCCAAAATTCTTCTTTAATTTCCAAACCCCATATTGCTCTGCCACCTTATGGTCTTCATCCGCTAAAAGCAGAAAAGGAAGCCCGTGCTTTTCTTTAAATTTTTGATGTCGGGTTTGAGGATCAGGACTAACCCCCAAGATGACGGCATCAAGCTCTTGAAAGCTTTCGTGATGATCACGGAAATCACAGGCCTCCGTTGTGCAGCCCGGAGTCATATCTTTAGGGTAAAAATATAACACAACATATTTCCCGCGAAAATCGGAAAGTTTTACTGTTTGTCCATTATCTGCGGTCAATTCAAAATCCGGTGCAGGTTTACCAATTTCCACAGTCATGTCTCCATACCTCCACTCTTTTTTCTATCTAATTATACCAAATATTGCCATACTTTACAACTTTGGTGTTTTTTCAATATCAATCATTGTTTTGGCAACAACGGCAGTTGGCAGCATATAACCAATTAAAGCTTCGATAACAGCAATCCATCTTCCTATTGAAACCGGCGTTATGTCGCCGTAACCGACGGAAAACAATGTAACAGCGCTAAAATATAAACAAGCAAACAAGTTTTCAAAATATGTTCCAAAGACTGGTTTCCCGGCTTCCATTAAAATTAGAAAGCCGTTTTGAAGAAAAATCAAATAAAGGACGGCAAACCCCAATAAAAAAGAAATATATACTAAAACAATTAAATAGATAGTCTCAAAGGTCAGAAATGTACCTTTTTTCACAGCAGAAAACATCGTTCGGACGCTCATGATTAAACAAAACATGATCCCAGTGCCAACAAAGAGTGCCATCATTTCCCCCAATAATTTTTTTGTTAATACATGCTATTCAAATCTTTTCTAATATATCCCTAAAGAATAAGCATTCTTTATGGCAAGGAATCGGATTTAGTTTCCTGCGCCTCGATACCGTTTGACCCCTTTATTCCAAATCATTACTGACAATACAAAAAAAACAAGGCCTACTGCGGGTGTGAAAAAAGCATAAAAATACCAATCGGTTTTTCCTAGAAAATAAGAAGCAGGGTAAACTCCAACAAACGCAAAAGGCAAAATCCAAGTTAATATGAAACGGATGAAACGATTGTATATATTAACAGGATATCGCCCATAGTTGCCTATGTTGTACATCATTGGCATAATCGATGTTTTGGCATCCGACCAAAAGCCAATCGAAGCAAGCGCAACAAATATACTGCCATATACAAGTGTGCCGCCTAGCACAAACAAAATAAAAATAAACAGATCGTACCAATGAAAAGATAAATTTAGCCGAGCCGCTGCATAACTCATGATCAAGACTCCTGTAATGGCTCCAAAAAGCGATTCCAGTTCCATTCTTTCCAATAATACCTGAAAGAGGCTATGGATAGGCCTTGTCAAAATCCGATCCATTTCCCCTCTGATAATATAACGTTCATTAAAATCCCATATATTAAAAAAAGAACTAAACAAAGCGTAAGGAACTAAGAAAAAACCATAAATAAAGATAATTTCATCCCTCTGCCAGCCGCCAAGTGCGTTTGTATGGCTAAAGACAACAAGGATGAACACTAAATTGACCGCTTGGAACATCAAATCAGATAAGATTTCTACAACCATGTCCGTTCTGTATTCCATTCGCGTTTTCATATATTGGGCGATGTATTGGAAAAAGATTGAGATATAGAACACCTCTTCATCCCCCTTGAATAATCATTTGTCTCTTAGCTAGCACCCACAAAATTTGAATCGGTACCACTAATAATAAAGCCCAAAACGCTTGAAAAAGAATGGCGTGATAAATGTCCGTTCCCGGAAAACCTTCCGTAAAAATCATGCTCGGAATATAACTGATACCTTGAAACGGCAGATATTTCATTATTTCTTGCGCCCATATTGGATAAAAACTGATCGGGAGAAGGAGTCCAGAAAACAAGTCGACAATTACCCGTTTTGCTCTCATGAGTCCATCGTTGTTATAAAAGAAAAAGGCTAAAATCCCTGTTAATAAATTAATCTCTGTATTAATGATAAAGCTGAATAAGATAGCAACGGCAAAAAAACTCCACGCATGCAAATCTGCAGGCAGTTTCAGAGGAAAAATGAAATGGACGATCGCCATACCGGGAAGGGAAAAAAAGAACAACCGAAAAATTCCTTCGCCAAGAGCCTGCATCGTTTTCATTCCGAGATAATGATAAGGTCGGATCAGTTCAACAGCGACTTTCCCTTCCTTAATCTCCATGGCGATTTCCCTGTCGATATTATTGAAATAGAATGCTCTTGCCATCCAAGATATTGCCACATATGTCACCATTTGCCCTGCAGATAAACCTTGGATGTTCTCTTTTTCTCCATAAATGGCCGTCCATAAAAAATAGTAGGCGCCAATATTAATGCTATAAATCAAAATTCCGGTATAATAGTTTGTTCGATAAGCCAGCATCATCAAAAAGCGAATGCGGATCATTTCCAAATACTTAGACATTCGCCATCACCTTTTCATCTTTTTGATCGGCCGCCGCACGAGCGTCCCCTTTTTCATAAATGTTGCGGATAATTTCTTCTGTGGAAATTTCCTTTATGGCTAAATCGACAATTTCATAAGCATTGATAACACGGTTAATGACTTCAGACATATGTTCATGATTGGTAATTTGTGCGGTCCAGATATTGCTTTTATCTCCTTTTGCCCATTGAACCTTCAAATCAGACGTCAGCTGTTTTAGAAGCGGTTCTTCAACATATGAAGCAAATTGAAAGGCAATTTGCTTTCCTCTTCCCCATTCGCTTCGCAAATGTTCCAAAGAACCGTCGTATATTATTTTTCCTTCATCAAGCATAATAACACGCTCACATAATGCTTCTATATCTGAAAGATCATGGGTTGTCAGCAAAATCGTCGTTTTATACTTTTCGTTAATCTCTTTTAGAAATTCACGTATTTTCAGCTTGACCAATACATCCAATCCAATCGTCGGCTCGTCCAAAAACAGCAGAGGCGGATTATGAATCAGCGCAGCAGCCAGTTCGCATCTCATCCGCTGTCCTAAAGATAATTTTCTTACAGGTTTGTCTAAAAGCGGTTCAATGTCAAGCGTTTGAATGACATGATCCATATGTTCGTTATAATCTTGATCAGAAACCTTATACACTTTTTTCAGCAATCGGAATGATTCTTGAACAGCTATATCCCACCATAGCTGAGATCGCTGGCCAAACACAACCCCGATTGTCCGGACAAACTTTTCCCTTTCTTTATGAGGGTTCATGCCGTTGACGATTACTTTTCCGGATGTCGGTGTTAAAATTCCTGTTAACATTTTTATTGTCGTCGATTTTCCTGCGCCATTTTCCCCTATATAACCTACCATTTCGCCTTGCCTTACTGTAAAAGACACACCGTCTACTGCCGGTATAATTTTGTAATTTCTTGTCAACAAATCGCGGAAAGCGCCTTTCAACCCTGATCGACTTGAATAGCTTTTAAATTCTTTCCTTAAATTTTCTACCTCAATCACTTTCATGTTCATCTACCTCCATCGATCGGTCACAACGATTAGTTTACTGGATTCTTGCCAAATTCACAATTTCACTGCTTTATTTTCCTTCTTGCTAAAAAGTGCTAGAATAAACAAGGATCATGAAACACCGGATGCCAATAAATGATCCAAACGCAAAGATAGAAGGTGGAAAAACATGAATTTTACAAAATCCGAACAACTATATAAAGAAGCGCTTGAACATATTGTCGGCGGAGTAAACAGCCCTTCCCGTTCATACAAAGCCGTGGGCGGGGGCGCACCCGTTGTGATGGAGCGTGCGCAGGGCGCCTATTTTTGGGATGTTGACGGGAACAAGTATATCGATTACTTGGCGGCTTATGGACCTATCATTACCGGCCACGCCCATCCCCATATTACTAAAGCGATCAAACAGGCGGCAGAAACGGGAGTCTTATATGGAACGCCAACTCCACATGAAATCAAATTTGCAAAAATGTTAAAAAAAGCGATTCCCTCATTGGAAAAGGTTCGCTTTGTCAATTCGGGTACGGAAGCTGTTATGACAACCATTCGTGTTGCCCGCGCCTATACCGGCCGCGATAAAATCATCAAATTTGCCGGCTGCTATCACGGACACTCCGACCTTGTGCTTGTGGCAGCAGGATCCGGGCCTTCCACGCTTGGAACACCTGATTCCGCCGGAGTGCCTCAAAGCATCGCTCAAGAAGTTATAACCGTTCCGTATAATGAAATAGAGCCATTTCAACAAGCTCTAAAAAAATGGGGAAACGAAATTGCTGCTGTTTTAGTTGAACCGATTGTAGGAAACTTTGGAATTGTCGAACCGAAGGAAGGCTTTTTGGAGAAAGTTAAGCAGCTTACCCATGAAGCAGGCGCTTTGCTCATTTTTGATGAAGTCATTACCGCTTTCCGGTTTATGTATGGCGGTGCGCAAAATTTACTCGGGGTTGAGCCTGATTTAACGGCTCTCGGAAAAATCATTGGCGGCGGACTTCCCATCGGTGCATACGGCGGACGAAAGGAGATTATGGAACAAGTGGCTCCGCTGGGTCCTGCTTATCAGGCAGGAACGATGGCAGGAAACCCGGCATCGATTTTGGCTGGAATTGCTTGTCTTGAGGTGCTGAAAGAAGAAGGAGTGTATGATTATCTTGATAAGCTTGGGGAGATGCTGGAAGACGGGATTGCGAAAGCAGCCGACATATACAAAATTCCCATTACGATCAATCGTTTAAAAGGAGCATTGACTGTATATTTTACAACAGAAAAGGTTTATAATTATGAACAAGCGGAAAAAACGGATGGAGAAATGTTTGCGAAATTTTTTAAACTGATGCTTCATCAAGGCATCAATTTGGCTCCATCTAAGTACGAAGCCTGGTTTATAACGATTGCCCATACAGAAGACGACATCCGACAAACCATTAAAGCTGTCGAAAATTCCTTCAAAGAGCTCGCATTCATGAAAAAATAACACCCGCTTTATGGCAGGTGTTATTTTTTACCATTTTTAAAACCAAAATTTTTCTTGAATAATCCCATGAAACAATGTATAGTCTGTATTGCTTGCAACCTCACAGAGGAAAGGAAGGAAATATTTTTTCAAACATGAAACTAGGAGCTCGCATTTTAAAAACGGGAATTGCCATTACGTTGGCTTTGACGATAGCTTCGATCCTTCAATTGCCGTCGCCTGCTTTTGCAGGAATTGCAGCAATATTTGCCATCCAGCCGACGATCTATAAATCTTATTTAACCGTTATCGATCAAGTTCAGGCAAATATCATTGGCGCCATTATCGCGATTTTGTTTGGGCTGTTTTTCGGAGCAAACCCGTTCATTATCGGATTATGCGCCGTCATTATTATTGCCGTCTGCTTGAAATTAAAAATAGAAAATACCATTGTCATCGCCCTCGTGACGATGATCGCCATTCTGGAAACAACCGGAGATGACTTTATACAGTTTGCCATCATACGGCTTTTGACAATTTTGCTGGGGGTTTTGTCCGCTTTTCTCGTCAATCTCGTCTTTATGCCGCCAAAATATGAAACAAAACTTTATCAACAGATCACTGAAATATCGCACGAAATTATGAAATGGATCCGCATCAATATCAGAAATAAATCAGAGTACGGATCTCTCAAAGAGGAAATTGACAAGTTAAAAGATCAATTGATCAAACTTGATCAGTTATTTTTGCATTATAAAGAAGAGCGGATATACTCCAAAACGAAAGTGTATGCGAAATCGAGAAAGCTTGTTTTATTCAGGCAAATGATCATTACGACCAATCGTGCGTTTTTCACATTGCGAAAACTCCACCGCTTGGAAAACGAGCTTCACCGCACACCAAGGGATTTTCAAGAACTGCTGATTTCTGAGCTTGATGTGCTGCTAATTTTGCACGAACAAGCATTGTTAAAAATTACAAAAAAGATTAAAAACGACCAGGAAGAAAATAGCGTGCCATTTGAAACATTCCATCGTAAGGAACTTATCCAAGCCTTTTTAACATTTGAAAAAGAATCCGCTGATTCAGAGCAGATTTACCATATTCTTCCCCTAGTCTCAACGATTGTCGATTATTATGACCAAATTGAACATTTAAACATGCTGATCAACAGCTTCCATCATTTTCATACAAAAGAAAATCAAATACAGATCGGCGAACATGAATAAAAAAGTTTTTATTAAAAACGGTACGTGAAAGGATCGCAACTATGGAATTTTTCTACTATTTACTCGCTTATTTGATCGGATCGATTCCTTTTGCTGTGATTGTCAGCAAATGTTGGTTTAAGGTGGACATTCGTGAACATGGCAGCAAGAATCCCGGCGCAACGAACACGTTGCGCGTACTCGGGAAAAAGGCGGGGCTTGTTGTTTTACTGGGCGATCTTCTGAAAGGATCCTTTGCGGCTATTCTTCCTGTCTTATTTCATTCAAACGCTGATCCGCTTTACGTTGGTTTTTTGGCTGTAGTCGGCCACTGTTTTCCGATTTGGTCTAGATTTCGGGGCGGGAAAGCGATCGCAACAACTGCCGGCGTTTTGCTATTTACAAATCCGCTGTTATTTCTTGTTGCCTACACATCTTTTATTCTCATCATCGCCATCAGCAAGTACGTGTTTTTCGGCTCCCTTTCGGTTGGGCTGTCGCTTTTGATGACATCCCTCCTAACAGGGGATAATATCGTGCTTTTCAGTTTATTTTTCCTTTTTCTAATTTTCCTCCACCGCTCCAATATTCAAAACTTTCTTTCCGGGAAGGAGCCGAAAATCGATGATCCTTCAATTCGCCAAGAGAAGCGAATAATACGGGGCGATTCAAAAGAAACAAAAAATGTTTAATTTTAGATTAGATGTCCTCTTTTTTTATAGAGAAATAAGCCATCGGCAAACAAAAGCGGGGCATGAAAGAGCGTATATGCCAAAGAACATCCTCTAAAGGCTTTCATTCATCCCCTTCCTGCACGGTGTTCGTCAGGGGATGCCCTGCGATCTGCCCCGCCTTGTATAACCTTAAAGTCCTTTCTGAACAGGTTTCAAGCGATTTTCGTCCAACAATTCACACTGTCGCAATTTTAATTGGAAAACCGTCAACGGGTCATAATACATTTCCGGATTTTCTTTGAAGCTGTTTAAACGCTCTTGATTTTCTTGAATTTGTTTTTCGCCTTCCTGCACCATTTGTTTGAGAAGATGGACAGGCTCGCGGAAAAACATTTTCACATCGCGTTCAATCCCTTTTTCAAACAGCTCAAATTGACCAAAAAACTTCTCAATGATGGATTCAACCGCTTGATCATAAGATTCCGTTTCGATGTATTTTCTATATTGATTGGCAATAAAAGATGGGTTTTGCCCAACGGATGAGAACAGCTTGCCCGCTCCCTTCAGCAAAATTTGCGTCGGTTTAAAACGGTTCAAAATGTTTTCATCTTCAAAATGAACGGACGCTGTTAATCGAACCATATCCCTCCGCCAATCATCAAGCACTTTAAAGTCGCAAGCAAGCTTCATCCGATCGTCCCCATACAAGGCATTAAACGATTCACACATGTCATCTAAATAATTCTGACTTTGCTTCAATTCGCTTTCAGCCAATGAAATCCATTCTTCCATGCTTTTCGACCATTTCGGCATGACGGATTTCTCAAGATATTCCCGCACCTGTTCATTCATTTTTTGGTTAAGGACAGCGGGCAATTTGTTAAAATCGCTTTTTTCGTTAATGAATTTAGAGGAAGAGCGCAAAAGATTTCGCAATTCGCCATGAAGGCCTTTTTTGATTTCTTCTTTTGCCGAATACACATATTGTTTCAATTCCGCGCTTTTTTCCGCCGCTAAATCATCCAGGCTGTTGATCAATCCATTTAACCTTTTCACGATGTCTTCATTTTTTTTGATTGATTCTTCTAAATGGCTCTCCAGTTCCGCTCGCTTATTATACGTAAAAGTGATCGATTTTTTCAGGAAGAATAATAGCTTTTCTGATCTCTTTCGTTCATCCCGGACAATGCTGCGGCCAATTTTCAAAAGCAACTCTTTGGCTCCCGGCTGCGATACAAGATGGATATCCGCCTTAGGGTAAAGATCATTTATTTGTTTTCTTGCATTTTCATAAGAAAGGCCGCTCTCCGTTTCAAGCACAAAGTGAACAGAAACATCGTCCATCTTCTCGACAATTGCCGCTAGCTTTTGGTTTGCTTCAGGTGTTAAAGGGCTCTCTTGCGAATGAAAATATACCACTCCATCAGCCAAATGGACGTACTCCATCCATTCTTGATCATCGAATGCATGTAGATCGGGTATCTCAACAAGGCAAAGTTTATGTTCTTTTAGCAGATCATTTGGTACATCAATTTCAATAACAGCTTCTTCCGCTTCAGCACCTGTTTGCAGCTCTTCCACGCCGTTCCATTCTGAAAAGAATTCATTGGCGATTTTCCGAACTTTCGTTGTTGCGCCGTATTGATAAAAAATCGGTTTTGACAATGGCATCGACGGCACACTTCCAAGGAGGAATTCATCAATCAAATTGTTTCCTTGCACACCGCCGCCTACTACCAACAGATAAAGATGATGTTCTCCTGCTAATTTTTCCATTATCCAGCGGTATTTTTGCCCAATGTTTATTTGATGTTTATCCGCCCATTCGGTCAATGTGCCGAACAGCCGTTTAACAATTTGAACGTTTGTCGGCCGATTTTGATGATTTCGCAAAATTTGTTCCGCTTGTATGATGACCCGCTCATCAAGACTCGATCGGAATATTTCACTCCACGCCGCCACGCAAGCCGCAGCCGGCACCGGTTCCCTTCCCATTGAAAGCTTTAGCCAATTCGTTAAAAAGATGGGCATGATCTCCTGCAAATCTTTCAGCAGATAAGCGCCGCTAAGCAATTCATTATGCGACTCCGCAAATAAACGAACAATCTCATCCCAATTTTCAAGCTCACCGACTTTAATATTGAGAAAAAGATTGTTTGCAGTTTTTAACCATGTTAAAAATTGTTTGCTGTAAATATAGTTCCTCCATAAAGAAGCAGCCAGCTTTTGAAACAGATGAAGATCTTTTCGGTAAAGAACGGTCAACAGTTTAAAAAACTCATCCGGCTCTTTCGCTTTCGCCAATCCCTGCTCTGCATAATCGATCACGCGCCCGAACCAATCCGGGCTTTCTGTGCGGATCGCTTCATGAATCGAAAGTTGTACAGCATCATTCCAATTTTGCTGTTTTTCATAAAATTCCACGGCAAGCGAAGACGCATCGCGATGATCGGGATCGACAGCAAGCGCCTCCTGAATCGCCTCATAAGCCTTCTCTGTCTCGTCTTGTTTTAAATAGAGGAAAAACAGCTTCACCGCGACTTCTGCTTTCAACATATTTGAATCAGTCTCAATGGATTTGTACGTTTGTTCGGCAGAGGAAAATAATCCAACTTCCGTGTATGCGTCACCTATATTTTTCTTTGCCCAAGACGACAGCTCATTTTCAATAGATTCCCATTTAAAAATGGCAGTTTCATAATCTTGATAATGAAAATAAACTTCACCTTGCGCATACCGAATGTAAGAAAGGTCGTAGACAAGCTTTTTCTGTTCTTTTTGAAGGGCTTCTCCTAGCTCTTGAACAGGGTGTTTCGATGAATGTTCTTTTAATAAGGTTTCATAGAACCTTTTGTCCATCAATTGTTTTTCGGTTGCCATATCCAACCTCCATGTTTCGTATTGGTTACTTTTTATTTTATCAAACATCGCTTGTTCATTGGTTTTTTTAAAGAAAAAGAAATATTTTATCTATAAATATCCAGTTTTTTAATGATTCATGACACAATTTAATCCAGTTGTTGAATTTGAAACAGTTTATAGTAATGGCCTTGTTTTTTCATTAATTCATCATGTGTTCCTATTTCAATAATTTCGCCATTCTCTATCAAAACGATTTTATCGGCATGAGTGATCGTTGACAGGCGGTGGGCGACAATTAATGTCGTCCGGTTTTTCGATAGCTTTTCAAGCGCTTCCTGTATAAAATGCTCGCTTTCCAAATCCAATGCGGATGTCGCTTCGTCCAATATCAAGATCGGCGGATTTTTTAAGAATACCCGTGCAATCGCAATTCTCTGTTTCTGCCCGCCTGATAATTTCACTCCCCGCTCGCCAACTTTTGTGTTGTACCCTTCCGGCAAATTCATAATAAACTCGTGAGCATTTGCCGCCTTTGCTGCTCTTATAACTTCTTCATCTGTTGCATCCGGTTTGCCAATCAAGATATTAGCTTTGATCGATTCACTGAACAAAAAAGGATCCTGAAGAACCATGCCGATTTGATCCCTTACACTTTGCAATTTGTACTCTTTAATATGAACGCCGTCCAGCAAAATTCTTCCTTCCGTCGCATCCCAAAAACGGGGCACTAAACTGACAAGCGTCGATTTTCCCCCGCCGCTCATGCCGACAAATGCTACTGTTTCGCCTTTTTTGATCGTTAACTGGATGTTTTTCAAAACCATGTTCTCATCGTCGCTATAACGAAAAGAAACATTTTCAAACGTAATTTCGCCGGAAAGCCGCTTCGCTTCCTTCGCATTTGGCAAATCGACAATATCATAAGGCTCATCAAGAAGTTCAAAAACTCGATCCATTGAAGCGAATGCTTGTGTTAAAGTTGTTGATGAATTAATCAAACGGCGGAGCGGGTTATACAGACGATCTATATAAGCAGTAAAGGCGACCATTGTGCCGATGGTTAAATCTCCTTGGATAACTTTGTAAGCCCCATAAAAAATAACCAACAACGGGGCGATGTCTGTAATCGTATTGACAACAGCAAACGTTTTGGCATTCCATTTTGTATGGTCAATGGCCTTTTGCAAAAAATTGCGATTTTCCTTATCAAATTGCTTTTGCTCATAATCTTCTATCGCAAAACTTTGAATGACAGCCATTCCGCTTACCCGTTCATGCAAATGGCCTTGAACTTCGGCAAGAGCTTGCGATCGTACACGTGTCAAATGCCGAAGCCTCCCGTAAAAATATTTAATGGAAAATCCATATAAAGGAAACAAGATAATGGAAGTAATCGTTAATGAAACATCCATCGTAAACATAATGCCGATCGCTATAAAGATGGTCATTAAATCAAGCCAAAGGTTCATCAGCCCTGTAATGACAAACGTCTTTGTTTGCTCCACGTCATTGATGACCCGCGAAATAATTTCACCCGCACGTCTATTGGAATAGTACCTCAAGCTTAAACGTTGAAGATGGGTAAATAATTGGTCGCGGATGTCATATAAAATTTTGCTTCCAGTCCATTGAGCAAAATATTGCCTATAATATTCAATCGGCGGACGGATGACAATAAAAATAAAAAACATGATTCCCATCAAAAAGATAAGTTTTTCTGTTTTCTCGCCTTCCGTCAAATTGCTATTCAAAACATCATCAACAACAATTTTTAATAATAACGGAATGAGCAGCGGAATGCCGAACTTAAGTATCCCGACGACAATTGTTAAAAAAATTTGTTTCTTATAGGGGGCTACAAATTTCATGTATCGTCTAATGGATCCCAAACAATTCTCTCCCTTCCAATCAATGAAAGCGAAAAGTCTGTTGTCTCGGCAACAGACTTTTCCTTCATAAATATGTTAAGTATCTTTCATACCATAGATCGATAAAATCCGGCGAAAAGGGCCCCTTTCTGCCCCTTATCCAAAGGATCAGCTTGTTCACATTGTTTTTCAAAATGCGGTCGATGACTTGCGGATATTTCATCGTTTTCTTATGCCGTTCATACTCATCCTCATCGAGAAGAGTATAGGTCATATCAGGAAACACTTTTATATCAAGATCATAATCAATATACTTTAATGCTTCATCATCCCAAACAAAAGGGGAACTGATGTTGCAATAATAATAAATGCCGTCTTCTCGAATCATGCCAATGACATTAAACCAATGCCGGGCATGAAAATAACAAATCGCAGGTTCTTTCGTAATCCAAGTTCTTCCGTCCGCTTCGGTGACTGTTGTGCGATCATTGCCGCCGATAATACAATTTTGCGTGCCTTTTAAAACGGTCGTTTCTTCCCAAACACGATGAATGCAGCCGTTATGTTTATAGCTGTGTATTTGAATTTTATCTCCTTCCTTTGGCAGCGCCATCTTTGCTCCCTACTTTCTAACGGACAATCAACAATCGGTCCTGAAATATCATTTTTAACTATTATACCTTTTGAGTGTCAAAATGAAAATAAAAGAGCCATGCCCTCAATAAGGCTGACCCATCGGCTTGATTTCTTGATTTTCTTTGATTTCACATAACATTTTTCACCTGAAATCAAATCTGCGGACTTCAAGTTTTCCTTTTCTTTCACCGTTTTCGAATCGATTGTTTATTTCTATGAATATTTCTCAAGTCTTAAATGAAAATACAGCGGAAGTCGGTTTTGAAACAGGTTGAGAAAAGATAAGATTCTTGGTAGGAAAGAGTAAATAAAATAAGGGTTTATTCGGACAGCGGGATGCCTGCCGCGATCGTGTTGATGGCTAACCTTTCATCCAATTGCTTTTTTTCAAATGGATGATTGATACGTCTTAATTACTTCCTCTGTTTGCTGTTCAAATAATTTTTGAATCATTTCCAATTCGAGTTTCATTCTGTTGATTTCTTTTTGAACAGAATGGAGCCTTTCATCTTTTTCATGCAAAAGCCCGGCTTCTATTTGCTGATATCGTTCAATTTCAGATTGAAGATTCAAAAGCTTATCCATCGTTTCAAGCTGCTCTGTTACAAGGAGATCGAATCGGCTCAATTCATGTTTATCCATATTCATCCCTCCGGCATAATTTTTAAATGGTATGAATAAACTATTCTCATCTTGTACATATAATTCCTTTGACTCATTATGTAGATCATTGAAAAATTTTGGATGCCCCTTTAAGAAAAGAATATTGACTCTCACATCTTATTTTATGTACAATCTGACAAGATTAAACTATATGATTCCCATTATTTCGAGGGAAAGGGAAAGGAAGTTAAAATCGTGCGGGAAATAATTGTTGCAATAATTTTGGGGCTTGTTGAAGGCTTGACAGAATTTGCTCCTATCTCTTCTACCGGTCATATGATACTTGTTGACGATATTCTTTTAAAATCGAAAGAATTGTTTTCGCAAGAAGTTGCCAACACTTTTAAAGTCGTCATCCAGCTCGGTTCCATATTGGCTGCCGTTGTTGTCTTTAAAGATCGCTTTTTTGATTTGCTCGGCATAAAAAAAATGCAAGGAATTCGCCAACCGAACGGCCAGCGGCTAACATTAGGAAAGGTTATTGTCGGTCTGTTGCCTGCAGGAATTTTAGGCGTTTTGTTTGAAGATTACATTGATGAGCATTTATTTACTTCAAGAACAGTGCTCTTTGGATTGGTATTTGGCGCTTTTCTAATGATTGCAGCCGATCTTTTTAAACCTAGAAAAACAAAAGCCGAAACGGTCGATCAAATTACATACAGACAAGCGTTCATGATCGGCCTCCTTCAATGCCTGTCACTTTGGCCAGGGGTTTCACGTTCCGGATCAACAATTTCGGCTGGTGTTTTAGTCGGTTTAAGCCACCGTTCGGCATCCGACTTCACGTTTATTATGGCTGTCCCAATTATGGCCGGGGCAAGCGGTCTTTCACTTATTAAAAACTGGGAGTATCTTACAGTGGATGCACTGCCATTTTTTATAGCAGGCTTTATAAGCGCATTTGTTTTTGCTCTTTTGGCGATCCGGTTCTTTTTAAAGCTGATCAACCGCATCAAGCTTACCCCTTTTGCCATATATCGAATTGTTTTGGCGATCATTATTGCCGTGTTCTTTTTATAAGTTAAAGCGGAGAGCTGCAAAGTTCTCCGCTTTTTTTGAAATTCGATGCTATGAAAAGATTGGCTTTTGATTAAGAATTTTGTTGTTTATTTTGCTCAGCCTTTTGATTTTGTTGTCTTACTTGTTGAGCGTTTGTTTCAGAAGCAAATTCTGTACCATATCCTTGAGCAGATTGTTGGTTTTGTTTTTTAACATTTTGCACATTTGTTTTGTTTTGTTGTTGTTGTTTCGCCATCACTTTTCACCTCCACGTCATTTATCATGTCCAGGAGGGTGACGCCTTATCCAAAAAATTTTTTTCTCTTTTCAAAAAAAATACCGCAGGAGACTAACATTTACAGCTCCCGGACAAAAATAATCTTTTTAAGCCCTTGTCAACCCATTGATTTGTGAATAAAGGCACCGGTTTCAACAAACAATATAAAAGAACAAATTATTTACGGAGGGATCGAAACATTGTCCTTGATTCGAGATATGACGGAGCTTTCGATGATGCCAAAACAACAATGGAGTGATGGCGAGCTCCATTATTTTCATACTGCGTTTCAACAAATGATGCCGTACTTAAATTCGGAAGGACAGGCGAATCTTCGAGAAATCGTTGAAGAATGGCTTCCCGCGGCGGTTTGAAAAGCAAAGGCTAGTTATTTCCTGCTTTTTCTTTATATAAAGCCCATATTTTTTGGTGTGAAACGGAAAAAGCATAACGGTCGATTTCTTTGAAAGAAATTTTTTGCAATCCATTTATCAATTTTTCATCATTCACTTTTCCGAAATAGACGCTGATATTCCAAATGAGGTGTGAAAAAACATGTTGAATCGTTCCTTTTAACTCGCTCAATTCTGCTTTGATCCCATATGTTTCGTTCAAAAATTGTTCTAATAATTTGCGGTGTGAAATATGGCTTGTCCGCACTTCACAATTCGGAAATTCCCATAAATTTGCAAGCAACCCTTCATTCGGCCTTTTATGAATGTACAAATGATTTCCATTCACTAAAACAGCTGCAGCAATCGAAACATTTTTCAATGTTTTGTTTTTCGTTTTTACCGGCAGCTGCTCTTGGATTCCTTCAGAAAATCCCCGGCAAAAATCACGCACCGGACAAAGTAAGCAGGATGGAGAAGACGGCGTGCATACCATCGCCCCTAATTCCATTAATGCCTGGTTAAAATCGGAAGGATTTTCTTTGGAAATCAGTTTTTTCGCCGCTTCTTCAAACGTATTTCTCGTTTTCGGTTTTGCGATATCTTCATCAATCGCTAAAATTCTCGATAAGACTCGCATCACATTTCCGTCAACAGCCGGTTCAGGCTGATTAAAGGCAATGCTTAAAATAGCGCCTTTTGTATACGGTCCAATCCCTTTTAGCTTGCCAAGTTGTATCGGATCATCGGGAATATTCCCGGAGTATTTTTCCTTGACTTCCTTCACAGCGTTGTGCAAATTTCGAGCCCGCGAATAATATCCAAGCCCTTCCCATGCTTTTAAAACCTCTTCCTCATCAGCATTTGCCAGCGATTCTACATTTGGAAATTTTTCCATAAACCTCTGGAAATAAGGAACAACCGTTTCCACTCTTGTTTGTTGGAGCATAATTTCCGAAACCCACACTTTATAAGGGTCTTGATCTTTGCGCCATGGCAAATCACGTTTTTCCCGCTGATACCAGCTGATCAATTCGTATTGAAATGCTTTTATATCAAAATGTTCAAGATTCTGCTGCCATTCACCCATTTTTCGTTAATGCCTCCACTTTACGCTTTAAGTTATGATACACTAGAAAGAACTACGAATTTTATGGTACATTATTTTGTTTTCAGGTAAAAGATCAATGAATTTATATATTCCACTTATTATTTCAGGGGAGGATGACTTTGGATACAGGAACACATTTTGTCATGGGACTCGCATTGGGAGGTTTGGCAACGTTGGATCCGGCTGTCGGCAGTTCTTTTCTGACGGCAGAAGCGGTATTTTTAGGTACAATGATTGGCTCACAAGCTCCGGATATCGATACGATCTTAAAATTAAAAAACAATGCGTCCTATTTAAGAAACCATCGCGGAATTACCCATTCTATTCCAGCTATTGTTTTATGGTCTTTTTTTATTACTGGTTCCATTTATTGGCTCATACCGAACAGCAATCTTCTCCATGTATGGCTTTGGACGTTCATTGCCGTCCTTTTTCACGTCGTTGTTGATATTTTTAACGGATATGGAACACAAGCGCTTCGGCCTTTTTCACAACAATGGATTGCCCTCGGCACCATTAACACATTTGATCCATTTATTTTTATTGCTCACGTAATCGGAATCGGGATTTGGCTTTCCGGTGCAAACCCAGGCGCTACTTTTGCCGTTGTCTATTTATTCCTCGCATTCTATTATGTTGTCCGGCTGCTTATGCAAAGGAAAATTAAAAACAACATCAGCAGTCAGTGGGATAACGTCGAAACGGTCATTTTTAATCCGACGATGAAGTTTCAAAAATGGCAGCTTGTGATCATCACTTCAGAATGGTATTATGTCGCTTTTTCCAATTTTACAGATGTTCATGTCGTCGATCAATTTGAACGAAAAAAACTTCCGGAACATCCTGTGATAAACGCTGCCAAAAAAGATAAAAATATCGCTGCCTTTCTGGCGTTTTCCCCCGTTTTCCGTTGGGAAATAAAAGAGCAATCCAACTATTATGAAGTCCGTTTCATCGATTTGCGCTACTTTGTAAAAGGCCACTACCCATTTGTTGCCGTCGCCCAGCTTGATCAACAATTCAATATTATCCGATCTTATACCGGTTGGATTTTCAGCAAAAAAAAGCTAAAGAAGAAGCTAGAATTGCAGTTGGATTAAGTTTTTTCGCCTTTTTTATCCATTCATACAACCTTGTGGGACACATAAACTAATGATGCGCGCGCTGGATTGCTGCGCAATCTCTTTTCACGGAGGCTGTAAAATGCGCAATAAAGCAAAAGGATTTCCGAACAAAAATATTGACGGGGAACCTCGCGCAAAAGCCGAATATGCTTCTAAGCGTGCTAACGGAACGATGAACACCCATCCTCAAGAAAGGATGAAAGCATCCAGTGATCGAGAGGAATTTTGATCAAATTAAAATTCCTTTGTAAAGGTGGTTGGAACAAATGGATCATAAACGCCGTTCATTTCCCGCCAGATATAAAAGCGAATTTCAATCAACTTGGTCAAATCCAAAACATGCTTTTCGACAAGTTAACGGGGAAACACAGCAAACACAAAGCTTGATCATCTTAGAACAAGAAACTCGGAAACGCTCGTAAATTTTTAGATCATGCCTCTTATTGGGCATGATCTGTTTTATTCAGCATGGAAATCGGCAGCGCCTCCTCCTTCAAAGGAGTGGATAAACGATAGCCCCATGCGAAGACGCCTTTTAAATATTCGACATGAAAATATTCCCCCGGCGCCCCGTCGATTTCATATTCTTTTCCGGCCGGAAAATCGTTCGGATTCAGCATATAAGCTTTTGCCATGGCAATCTTCCGTTCCAAAACGGCATATTCATTAACCATTCCAAGCTGTTCTGCTTTCTGGGCTTTTTCTTTCAAACGGGCAATTTCCGTTTGCAGTTCGTATTCAGTCATTTCACTGTAGCGTTTTTGTTCCATTTCATTTTCCTCCCTCTTAGTTTATTTCCTCCAATTCTTGATTTATATATTGTTGGATAAGGTCTTGCGAAAACCCTTTCCGATATAAAAATTGCGCAACCTTCGTCCGCAGTTCAAGGCCTTTCAAATGCGAGTATTTCCTTTTTCCTTTTTCTCCTTGTGCAACAACGGCTTCCCATTCCATACCGCCATCATCTTGCATAGGGAGCTTTTCCAACACAGCTTCGATCACATCATAAGGAAAACCTTTTCTAAGCAACATTTGCTCCATTTTTTTGCCTAGTTGAGCCAGCGATATTTTTTCCTTTTTCCTCAATTGCTTTTCTGCCAATTGATAGGCTTTCTCTATTTGCTCTTCTTTTGAAAACAACTGCAGAGCATCTTCGATTACATCGCGGGCAACGCCTTTTTGTTCTAATTCTCTTTTGATAAGATTCGGGCCTTTTAAAGCGGTTTTCATATGCGTCCTCACAAATGCCTTCGCAAACTCTTGATCATCTATATAATGGTTTGTTTTTAACTCCTCAATTACGCTGATCATCACTCGTTCATCTATGTTTTTTCTTGCAAGATAGTCACATACTTCTTTTTCCGTTCTCATTCGATAGCCGAGATATGTCAATGCTTGATTGTAGGCCGTTTTCATTTGATCGTCAAGCAAAATGGCCTCAATATCCAATTCATCCAGCTCCATTCCTTTTCTTAACCGATGTTTTACTAAAACATCTTCCCCGACGCTGAAAGCATATTCCTCGCCGAACCCTTTATCAACATAAACATTGAAACGGTTTTTCATTTTCTTTTGCACTTCAATTTTGACAATGAACATATTCGAACACCTCCATTCTATAGTATCATAGAAAAAACAAGTTACACGGAGGTTTTCTGAATGAAAATTGCCATTGCGGGTGGAACCGGTCTGATCGGACGCCAAGTATGCTCTCATTTTCAAAATCGAGGAGATGAAATTTTCATTTTAACAAGGAACGTCCCTAAAGGTGAACATCACAATATTCATTATGTTGAATGGC
Organism: Aeribacillus sp. JST-2; assembly: GCF_056032925.1. Classification (NCBI taxonomy): domain Bacteria; kingdom Bacillati; phylum Bacillota; class Bacilli; order Caryophanales; family Bacillaceae; genus Aeribacillus; species Aeribacillus sp. JST-2. The sequence continues at coordinate 35,441 of NZ_JBVVUU010000018.1, read as the reverse complement.
TAAAAGCAGGAAACAAACCGGAAAACCATTTAGAAAATACTGATGTGATGATCAATTTAGCCGGAAAATCGATAAACTGCCTCTGGACGAAGAAAGCAAAAAAAGACATCGTTGAAAGCAGAATAAAAGCAGTTGAAGAAATCATTCGCATCATTCAGGCGATGGATCGGAAGCCGAAACTTTTGATCAACGCCAGTGCTGTCGGAATATACGGTACTTCTGAAACCGGCGTGTTTTCCGAAGATTCAGCGAAGCAAGGAAACGACTTTTTAGCAAAAACTGTTCAAATTTGGGAATCACAGGCGAAAAAAGCGGAAATGGATGGCGTTCGGGTTGTCCTGTTAAGGCTTGGCGTCGTTCTTGATAAACAAGGAGGCGCTTTGCCGAAGATGGTTTTTCCTTATCTCTGTTTTGCCGGCGGAACAGTTGGGAAAGGAACTCAATGGATTTCATGGATCCATATAAAAGACGTTGTCGGTCTCATCCAATTTTGCATTGAACAAGATCGCCTATCGGATCCTGTCAACGCCGTGTCGCCGCATCCCGTAAAAATGAAGCAATTTGGCCAAATCATTGGCAAGGTTTTAAAACGGCCACACTGGCTTTTCGTACCTGATTTTTTGTTGAAGACGGTATTTGGTGAAATGAGCATGCTTTTGACGGAAGGGCAGCATGTATTGCCGAAAAAAGCATTAACAAACGGTTATCAATTTGCCTATCCAAAACTGGAAGAAGCTTTAAACGATTTGTATCATTAAGAGCACCGTTATATTGGAATTTATGCAATTTTTGTAATATTTTTTTTACAATATTCCTATTTCTTTTTTTGAAAAAATCCAGTATGATACATAGAAAGAAATATTGACAACTCCATTATACAAACAAAGGGAAGGCAAATGGTGCGCCACCGGCTTCCAGCCGGTTCTAGTGGGTTCGATTCCCACCCCGAAATTTTTAAACGCAAATAAAAATTTCGAGGGTGGGATCCATAAATCACATGGAAACTGCCCTCGTTAATAGGAGGGATGAACATGTTGAAAAAACGTGATCTTTCAGATTGCCCACAATTGTTTGAGCTTATCGTACACCCAGACGTCTTCCCTTTTGTCCGTCATAAAGCTGCAACCATTGAAGAATATATGTTTATTACAAAGCAGGTCATGGAAGCTGAGGAAAGAGGGGAACTCATTTCGCGCACCATTTTAGATGAATGGGGCTCTCCCATCGGAACAATCAGTTTGTATGACATACAAAACCAGGCGGGATTTCTCGGGACTTGGCTCGGCAAACCCTATCATGGAAAAGGGTACAACCAGCTTGCCAAAGACGCTTTTTTTCAGGAACTTTTTTATGAATTAGGGATTGAAACCATCTTCATGAAAATCCGCACTGAAAATATACGCTCTACGAAAGCCGCGCAAAAACTTCCGTACGTCATCCTTGCCAACGAAACCCGGTCAACACTCCACACTGAAATAAACAAAGGTGAAAATTTGTACAACCTGTTTGAGATTTCAAAAGATATGTATACTTTCTACACAAAAAGAAACGGATTTATGGCTGATGAGGAAAATAAATTGAAGGAAGCGTAAAAAAGCATCCGCTTAACGGATGCTTTTTTAATTGGTAGTAGGGAGTGGGTTTACGATCTAATTTGTCCGCTGCCTCTAATGATATATTTTGTAGATGTCAATGCCGGAAGCCCCATCGGCCCCCGTGCGTGCAGTTTCTGTGTACTGATGCCGATTTCTGCCCCAAAACCAAATTCAAAACCGTCGGTAAAACGGGTGGAAGCGTTATGATAAAGGGCAGCTGAATCAACCAGTTTGAAAAACTTTTCCACATGTTCAGGCGTTTCGGAAATGATCGCTTCCGAATGATTGGTGCTGTATCGGTTGATGTGATCAATCGCTTCATCTACACCGGAAACAAGCTTTACAGCTAAAATTTGATCTAAATATTCAGTCTCCCAATCTTCTTCTGTCGCTAATGTTAAATGAGGAAAATCATCGTGCAATCGCTGATCCACTCTTAATTCGACACCATTCTTTGCAAGTTCTTCAATCAGCTCCCTGATATTTTCTATTCCCCAGTTTTCATGAATAAGTACCGTTTCCGCCGCATTGCAAACGGAAGGTCTTTGCGTCTTGGCATTTACCGTAATGTTGATGGCCATGTTTTTTTGCGCCGATTCATCGATAAAAACATGGCAATTGCCTGCGCCTGTTTCCAAAACTGGAACTGACGAATTTTCCACAACGGTTTTAATTAAATTTTTGCCGCCTCGGGGGATTAATACATCTAAATAGTCGTTCAATTTAAACATTTCCGATGCCGTTTCCCTGCTTGTATCTTCAAGAAGCTGTACTGCTTCAACAGGAAAATCCGCTTCTTCCAACGCTCGTTGAATCACTTTCACAATGGCCATATTAGAATGCAAAGCAGATGAGCTTCCGCGGAGGAGCACAGCATTTCCGGTTTTTAAACAGAGACTTGAAGCATCAATTGTAACATTTGGTCTTGCTTCATATATCATTCCGACTACACCGAGCGGCACTCGAATTTTTTCGATAATTAAACCGTTCGGACGTGACCATTTTTCTAGTATTTCACCGACAGGATCCTTTAATGTGATTAACTGTTCCAGCGATTCAACCATGCCTTTGATTCGTTCTTCATTTAAGAGCAGCCGGTCAACGAGCGATTCAGATAAACCATTTTCCTTTCCGTTTTTGATATCTTTCTCATTTTCCTTTAAAATGTAAGGCGCCTCTTGCAGCAAATATTGAGCAATGAGAGACAAAGCGCGGTTTTTTTCTTCAGTCGACTTTGCAGCGAGGCGAGAAGCTGCTTCTTTTGCCAATCTTGCTTTTGTCAACAATTCGCTCATATCATCATCTCCTTATTTGTAATGGCGACAAATTGATCGCGGTGGACAACCTCCGGATGCGTACGATTTGTTTTTTCCATCGCCCTTTGGCTCGGCATACCCATTACTTCTTTTAATTCTTCTGATGAATAATTGACAACACCTTTACCGATTAATTTTTGTTCCTTGTTTATAATTTGGACGACATCTCCTGACTGAAAGAAACCGCTGACACGCTTAACCCCAGCAGGAAGGAGCGATTTTCCTTCCTGCAAAATAGCTTTTGCTGCCCCATCATCAACTTCCACATCACCAGAAATGACGGAATGAAGAGCAATCCAAGCTTTTGAATTGCGAACTGCACTCAGATCGGTTTTGCCAATATATGTTCCGTCACCGTTTCCTTTTAAAATTTCGATTAATTTTTCTTCTCCTTGACCTTGCCCGATAAATACTGACACACCAAGGGCAAGCGCCGTTTTCGCTGCCATTAATTTTGATTTCATGCCGCCTGTCCCCACTTTAGAGCCGGATGTTGCCTCCGTTTTTTCAAGCAGCTCATCTGTGACTTCCGGCAGAAAATCGTACCGTTTTGCTTTTGGGTTTTTTCTTGGATCGTCTTCATACAAACCGTTTATATCCGTCAAAATAATGAGAAAATCAGCATGCATTAATCCGCTGACGAGCGCTGACAGCATGTCGTTGTCACCGAAAGTTAATTCTGCAATTGAAACAGAATCATTTTCGTTGATGATCGGCAGCACTTGACGCTTTAAAAGCTCCGATAAAGTGGAATATGCGTTTTGGTACTGTTCTTTATTTTGAAAATTGTCCCTTGTTAAGAGCAGCTGAGCGCAAACAATTCCGTGCTTCTTAAATGCCTCTGTATAAGCCTGAACCAAAAGTCCTTGACCAACTGCAGCTGCTGCTTGTTTTCCCCTGACGGTTACAGGCCGTGACGGATACCCTAGATCACCGTATCCCGCAGATACAGCTCCGGAAGAAATTAAAATCACTTCATATCCTTCCTTTTTCAATCTCGCAATGGCGTTGACATGCTCCAACAGCTTTTCCCTGCTCAGCCCGCCATGTTCATCTGTTAATGAACTGCTGCCGATTTTGACAACTATCCGCTTCTTCCTCACGAACAAAACACCTCTTCACTGCTTTCGATCATAAAAAAACTCATATCCATCCTTTTACCAAAGGACGAATATGAGATATCCGCGGTACCACCTTTTTTAGCACTATCCAGTGCTCACCTTTAGCCTGTAACGAAGGGTACGGTCAGGTTATGAGCCTGACAGCTCCAGGGGTAGGTTCAATAGCTTGCCAGCGGTGGAACCTTTCAGCCAATGAGTTCCACTCTCTTTTCGCCTAAAGTCTATTTACTGGCCCCTTTCAACGCCGAAAAAGTATTTTTTTTTAAATTATGTTTCAAAACTATTGAAAAGTCAAGCCGCTTGCAGCATTTATACATGCGCTTTCTGATTGTATTTTTTATTGGTTAATTTTTCTTTTAAATATGGAAGGACAAATCTGTCAGCTCCCCAATGGTACGCAGCGGCGCCAACGGCGAGCAATATTATGGCTTCGGTATACATAATGGGGTTGGTGCTGGTTGTTCCCGCCAGCATAAAATTCAAATTCATAAATGCACCTGCAATTAATGCCGGAGTTGTCAATAAACCGAAAATGAGTCCTAAACCTACCAACAATTCTCCAACCGGAATAATAAAATTGAACAACTCTACGTTTGGCAGTGCAAAATGCTCAAGAAACGCTGCATACCATCCTTGAACAGCCGGATGTTCACCGCCTGCTTTGGCAATGGCTCCTTTTAAAAATCCCGTTGCATCAAATCCGCCCAGCTTTTCCACTCCCGCCATAAACCATTCATAGCCGAGCCAAATTCTCAGCACCGTCCAAACAACAGCAACTTTCGGATCTTTTACCCACTTCATTTTCATCAAACTCCTTTTGTGAAGTTTTTCACATATATTCACGAAGATGTATGTGAAATATTTCACTAACATCTTCATTTACAATATACAACTGATTAAAAAAACTGGCAATATATTTGTGAATAATTTCACATTTTGTTAACATTTTCTTCGTTTATCCACACTTTTGTGGATATTGTGGATAAAACTGACTGTTCCCATGGAATCAACAACAAGTTATCCATAGTTTTTTTAATGAATTGTGAATAAGTTGCTTTTTCGCTGTGAATTATGTGGATAGTAAAAAAGACAGGCGCCTTTTATAGCGGCCTGTCTCGGCAATCATTAAGCGGTATGTTGCAATTTATTGTCTTTTTCATCATGTTTATTTTTGGCATATCCTAATGCCAGCACGATGAATGTGATAACTCCGATAATGGAATATTCAATCAAAGCGCTCTCTATATGAAGCCATTTATCAATATGCCGGTCTTTAAAGATCATTTCCCCTGCCGTCCAAGCCAAAATTCCGGAACCTATATAAGCAATCCATTGAAATTTGTTCATTATTTTAACGATCGCCTTTGAACCGAAAATCATTATCGGAATGCTGATGAGAACTCCCAAAGCAACCATCCCGATATGGCCATGAGCAGCTCCCGCCACCGCGACAACATTATCCAAGCTCATGACAGCGTCGGCTAAAATAATCGTCCGAACAGCCTTGAAAAGGCTGCTTTGCGATTGGACATGCGCCGCCTGTTCGTCGCTGACAAGCACTTTATAAGCAATCCAAAGAAGCAAAAAACCGCCAATAATGTTTACAAACGGAATTTTCAACAAAATGACGATAACGGATGCAAATAAAATCCTTAATACAACGGCTCCGCCCGTCCCCCAGAAGATGGCTTTGTTTTGTTGTTCTTTTGGCAAATTCCTTGTTGCCATCGCAATGACAACGGCATTATCCCCCGACAAAATAATATCAATCGCGATAATTTTTAACAAAGCAACAACCGAATCAGACATTGTAGATAAACCAACTGAAAAAAAATCCAATTGTGTTCGCTCCTTTATAACATGAAAAAAATGTACACGTCCATTGTACCTCTATTTAGAGGTAAACACAATTTTAAGATTTTGCTGAAAAATTTCGGTTATAGGTAACTGTCAACCATTCTTATACATTGGAGGGGGATGAACACAGTTGAAGCTATTAAAGATGCGAACAGGGAGAGTTTCTCAAAGCGAAACTACCGAAATCCTTAAAATCGGAAAGGAGCCGTCCAAGCCAGCTAGCCTGGCCAGTTAGGACAGCTCCTTCATCAAAATCTTACTCGGGGATATAAGGCAAATCAAGATTTTTTGGAACATTGATGACATGCGTTTCAGTATAGGCAAGAAGGCCTTCCTTGCCATATTCACGTCCAATTCCTGATTGTTTAACGCCGCCGAATGGGAAACGAACGTCCAGTCCTTGAACTGCTGCTGTATTGATCATTGTCGTTCCTGCTTGAATATGTTTGGCAACCTTTAATGCATGTTCCTGTTCTCCCCAAACAGAACTAGTAAGGCCATAAATGCTGTCATTGGCCAAATTGATTGCTTGTTCATCGTCATCAAAAGGCAATATAGGAACGGTTGGGCCAAACTGTTCTTCCACGACAATCGGATCATTATAGCCAGCGCCTAGAACAACAGTCGGCTGCATGTAATAGCCGTTTTTAAATAAAGTTTCATCCACCAGTACCTTTCCGAGTTTTATTACTTTAGCTCCCCGGCTTTCTGCATCATCAATCAAACTTTGTACATACTGAACTTGCTTTTTATTATTTACCGGACCTACTGTAACTCTTTCATCAAACGGATCCCCTACGCGAATCCATTTATTTGCTGCTTCAATATATTTTTCAACAAACTGATCGTAAATGGATTTATGAACGTAAATTCTTTTCGCAATCATGCATATTTGCCCTGCCGTTAAGAAATTGGAAATCACGAGGCGGCGCATCGCTTTTTCGTCATTCACATCAAAATCATTTAGAACGATTGCGGCATCATTTCCGCCTAATTCAAGCGTCATATGTTTTATTGTTTCAGCAGCCGATTTCATAATATGTTTAGCTGTTTGAGTTCCGCCGGTAAAGGCGATTTTTGCCACTTTCGGATTCGTTGTTAATTCTATACCGACATCGGCTTCCCCATGAACCAAATTTAATACACCAGGAGGAAATTCATCGGCAATGATCTCAACTACTTTACTAGCTGCCAGCGGAGCTAATGGGCTTGGCTTCAGCACCATCGTGTTGCCTGCCAAAAGCGCAGGAGCAATTTTTATAGTCGAAAGCGAGATCGGATAATTCCACGGTGTAATCGCAGAAACGACCCCTATCGGATCTTTTGTCACGATCGTTTTGCCATTGTCATGTTCCTGTACATCCTCTTTTAAAACTTCTTTTACGTTATCACATGCATATTCCATCCACATTAAAGAAACGGCTATTTCACCCTTTGAGTCGTAAAGCGGCTTTCCATGCTCACGAGACAGCAGTTCCGCAATTTCAGGTGTTGCATCTTTTATTTTTTGGATCGCCCTTCTCATCCGTTCTATACGTTCATCGATTGAAGTTTTAGCCCAAATCGGAAATTGTTCATACGCCGCATCAATTGCTCGAATCGTATCTTCACGGGTGTTTACCGGAGTATAACCAACAATCTCATTTGGATGAGCAGGATTTTCACGGGGAACCGTTTTCTCGGTTTTATATTTCTCTCCATTTATAATGGCGTCGATCACAATCGGTTTGTTTGACATGCCACGCACTTCCTTTCGGGTTTGCTTTTAAAATTTCAACATTTATTGTTGCTGCTAAAAAGTCTTTTATTAAATATTTTGTTATTCTTTCTACAAACTATTGTTTTTAAAATTATTGCGTTTATTCTTTTCCTGTTCAATTGTATTTTATTCCATTTTTTAGGTGATTCAGTAAAAAAATACAGAAAGATTAAGAATTCCCGTGATGATTTCTGAATCACATTTTTATGAACAGCGGTTATACTTGCCGATTCTATTTGTTTTCCTGAAATAAATTTCATCTTGCAATACTCTGACAGCAGGCCAAGATTTCCCGTTTGGAAAATCGGAACAATGGAGAAAGATCTTCCGTTTTTTTCTGCCATGCAATCTCTTATATGATTAAATCTTTAATGGATTTGGTCTTATTATGTAAAAGCTTCTGTCATTTCACAACCTTCCTTTCAAAAAAAATCTTGAACCAAAATATTTTTAAATAAATTATCTTTGGTTCAAGATAACGATATTACACTATAGGTTGTATTGCAACAAATATGCTTTCATCAAATATTTCCTCAAGACATGTACAGCCGCTCTAAAAGGCGGCTTCACGACCTCTTCTAATCATACAGCATTTTACCATGGATCAGTTTGATTTGCGCGCTGGCACGGCGTGTTTCCAAAATACGTTTTGAACAAAATTTATCCGCTCCATCCATTTTTGGGAGAAATAAAAGGAAGTAGTCGTTAAATATACTTTAACGACGGCAAAATTACGAACTCACATCAAGTTTGCGACAAGTCTTGGCTTGAAAGTTTAACCGCAACCGTCATTTCTTTTCCGTCTCTGTACAATTTGACTTTGACCGTATCTCCTGATTTTGTTTCCGTATATAAATATTTTCTTAACTCGCTAGTAGTGTGAATGCTTTTACCATCCAATGCAACAATGACATCTTTTTCCTTTAATCCTGCTTGATCCGCAGGCGAGTTAGGCTGAACGTTCCCAACGACTACTCCTTCTTTAATGTTCTCAGGCAAATTGAGTGTATCCCTAAGAACGTAATCGGGGAGTTCGCTTACATTCAATAAGCCGACTCCAATAAAAGGACGGTCAATTTTTCCTTTTTCCATTAGCTGATTGATGGCGGAAACAACATCATTGCTTGGAATGGCAAACCCAAGCCCCTCAACACCCTCTTGGCTGATTTTCAAACTGCTGATGCCGATGACTTTACCTTCCATATTAATCAACGGACCGCCGCTGTTTCCCGGATTGATGGCCGCATCGGTTTGAATGACATCGAGCGCCCAGTCGCCTTCTGAAGTTGCAATATTAACCGTCCGATTCACTCCGCTGATAATCCCTTCTGTTACCGTTCTAGAAAAATCGTTGCCAAGCGGATTACCGATGGCAATCACTTGATCGCCAACGCGCACATTATCAGAATCCCCAAACTCAGCTACAGTTGCAACACTGCTGTTGTTAATTTTGATCACTGCCAAATCCGTCAACGGATCAGCGCCAACAACCTCCGCTTTTTCCTTATCTCCATTAGATAGCGTTACCTCTAATGAAGAAGCTCCTTCAATCACATGGTTGTTTGTAACAATGAAAACATCATTGCCCGATTTTTTAAAGATAATTCCTGTTCCGCTTCCGCTTTCCACTACTTCACCGGAAGAACCGTGACGAGAGCCAAACCAATCGCTCTGTGCTTGCTGCAAATTGGAAATGCCGACAATTGCCGGTGTAAGTTTTTCAGCAATTTCCGCAATATCGCCTGTATTGGAAATTTTTGCAACACTAGCGGACGTTTCTTGGTCATTTGTGCTTTGACTGACCGCCACATGCTGTGATTGTTCATTTGACGCCTCATTATGATCTTGAAACGGCAAAAAGGTCAACGCACTATAGACGACAGCGCCACCCACAACACCGCTGATTAGCGAAGGAAGAACCGTTTTCAATACATTTTCTTTTTTTCTTTTCGCTTGATTGGTTTGATCTATTTCATCATAATATCCCATTTGAAAGCCCTCCCTATTGTTCATCGTTTTTCTAATGCACATACTATCCCAAAAATATGACGAAACGATGAACAAAAGGTGAAAAGACATTTAAATAATGGAAAAGAGCTGTGTTTGTTGTCCATGCTGCCATCATTTATACAACACGATGCTTCGGTTCGTTCCTATTTAAAACGGACAATAAGTTATCCGCCGCCAAATGAGCCATTTTCATTCGAGTTTGCATGCCGGCACTGCCGATATATAGCAGCGACACAACATTTGGCAATGATAATAGCGGATGATTCAATGAGACAGGTTCTACCTCCAATACCGCTGATAGGCGACACCTCTTCTGCATGGCATTTGCGGATTTAGTCAATACAGTGATGCCATGCTTGAGAAAAGCAGAAAATGCATATTAGTTAATGTTAGTCTGTTAATCTTTTAATATACGATCTATTTCCGCCAGTTCTTCTTCTGTAAATGATAGATTGTCCAGCGCTTTTACATTTTCAACAATTTGGCTGGCACTGCTTGCGCCAATTAGTGCGGAAGTTACTTTTCCTTCGCGAAGCACCCATGCAAGAGCCATTTGCGCCAAAGTTTGCCCCCGCTCTTTTGCGATTTCATTTAATTTTTTCACCTTTTCGATCACTTCAGGCGTAATGGCATCTTTTTGCAAATAACCAGTCGATTTGGCTGCACGAGAATCTTCTGGGATGCCATTCAAATATTTAGTCGTTAACAATCCTTGCTCCAATGGACAAAAGGCAATTGAGCCCACCCCGTATTTTTCCAACACTGCTTGCAGACCGTCTTCAATCCAGCGATCAAACATCGAATAACGGGGCTGATGTATTAAGAGCGGTGTTCCCAAGTCTTGTAAAATGTTAATGGCTTTTTCTGTTTGTTCAGCATCATAACTGGAAATACCGACATATAGCGCTTTTCCTTGTTTGACAATTAAATCCAATGCAGCCATTGTTTCTTCAAGCGGAGTGTTCGGATCCGGCCGATGGGAATAGAAAATATCAACGTAATCAAGACCCATTCTTTTTAAGCTTTGATCAAGGCTTGCAATGAGATATTTTTTCGATCCCCATTCGCCATATGGACCGTCCCACATGCGATAGCCGGCTTTTGTAGAAATCACCATTTCATCTCGATACGGTTTGAAATCTTTTTTCAGTATTTCACCGAACATTTCTTCCGCAGATCCTGGCGGCGGACCATAATTATTGGCCAAATCAAAATGAGTAATTCCCAGATCAAAAGCGGTTCGCAACATATCCCGACCATTTTCAAAAGAATCGACCCCGCCAAAATTATGCCACAGCCCTAACGAAATGGCAGGAAGCATCAATCCGGATCGCCCGCAGCGATTATAAACCATGTTCTCATATCTTTCTTTGTTTGCTAAATAAATCATTTTTCATCACCTCAATGATTAATTGTAAACGCTACCAAACAATTTGTCATCTTTTCTTCAATTGTTAATCTCCCGAAAATTGAATGTCTAATAAAAATCTTAATGAGGACTTATCTGTCATTCGAATAAAAAAATCCCGACTTAAATTTTGCTAAAAAGCGGGATTTAACATTAATTATATTGCTATCAATGAACGAACCAAACCGAACGGGTTTGTTGTTTATAATCATCAAAGCGGCTTTTCCATTTTCATTGCCTTAATAAACTTCAACAGATTTTCCTTCTTCAACAATATGAAAAAGCAAGTGTGCCAAGTAATGGATGGAACCGTATATTTCCTCTTCTTCTTGCATCGCCATGTTTTCATCGCCGAATTCTAAGTCGTTCAGATAAAGGGCGATAAATTCATAAAAGTCTTTTAGCTCAAACCGATAGCATTCGCTCGGATCTTCCTCATCCTCCTCGTACCGGAGGGAGAGATAAGACACATGCCCATTTGCGTCCTCAGCATCAAAAAAGACAAAAAAACCTATATTTGTATCAAGATCAAATAAATGTCTTGTTCCCCCCTCTGTCGCCTTCTCAAAATCTTCCGGGCTCAGCTTTTGCACTTTCATTTCTCCGATATCGTCTTCACGATGAAATTTGACAGTAAATTCCTGCATCTTATATCTCCTCCTTAACTCAGAAAATGCTTAATGAATATGTTTTTGATAAAAATTCCAGCAGTTTGGTGCCGGTTAGGCTGTTGCCTTTATCATCCAAAGCCGGGCCAAATATGCCAATGCCGCACCTTCTTGGAACAGAAGCAAGAATTCCGCCGGAGACGCCGCTTTTTGCCGGAATCCCGATTTTAATCGCAAATTCCCCTGAAGCGTTATACATTCCGCAAGTGACCATAAAGGTTTTGCAAATACGCGCAATATCAAGGGGGATAATTTGTTCGTCCGTCAACGGATCGTGCCCATCCATTGCAAAAACGAGGCCGATGCGCGCCAAATCGATGCATGTCATTTCAATGGCGCATTGTTTCGTATAAAGATCCATCAGATCTTCAACATCTTCATCAATAATATGGTGCTGTCGAAGAAAATAACATAAAGAACGGTTTAAAAAAGCAGTTTCAAATTCGGATTGAGCGACTTCTTGCGAATAAGATATGATTGGATTTCCTGCAAGCTTGCGGACAAAACTAATGAGTCTCTGCAGCCGTTCATCCACCGTTCTTCCAGAAATCATATGCGTTACGGCCAAAGCGCCGGCATTGATCATCGGGTTTAGCGGCTTGGCAGGCTGAATTTCTTCCAGTTTGGCAATGGAATGAAACGGATCCCCCGTCGGTTCCATTCCGACTTTTTGGAATACCGCTTTCTCTCCATGATCCATGATGACAAGCGCTAATGCAATAATTTTTGAAATGCTTTGAAGCGTCACTTTTACCGTTACATCCCCAGCGTCAATGATCTGCCCATCAGGCATGTAAACAGCAATTGATAAATCATTCGGATTCGCCTTGCCAAGAGCCGGAATATAATTGGCAACTTTTCCTTGATGCGCATACTTTTTCGCTTCCTGAACAAAACGGATCAACTCTTCTTTTTTGTACATGTCGCCATCACCTTTTTTTAGTATGGCCGTTAAAATAATCGATATGTAATGGAGATCGCTGCTATCGCATTTTATATTTTTTAAATCAGCAGTTTCATAAGTCATCAAGACGCTTATACTTTTGGAAATTGTATTTTTTCAGAACTATTGTCATCTGCAAAAAACTTGTAAATTTTTAGGGGAAATCCAAAATATGCGGGGGAAAATTGAAGGACCGCTCAAGTTTTAAAAGAGGTTCCCTAAAAATACAAGAAAACGAGCGGTCATTTGTTTTTCAGCCTATGCTTGTATGCATGCAAAATCCATCATTTTGCATCTGCCGCATACTTTTTTTCAGCAAGCGAAGGATGATAAACTTTTTCAAGCATATGTCCATAGAAAGAAGCTAAAATTTGCTGGAAAAGCATGCCCATCACAACAGGAACCGCCACTTGCGGCGGAAAATAAGTGACCGCAAGCACTGCACCGGCGCTAATATTCCTCATTCCGCCCGTAAACGTTAAAGTGATGATATCATCCTGTTGAAATTTTAATAGACGCCCGGTCATCCATGAAAAAAAGTAGCCGCTTGTAGCAATCAAAAAAACGAAAAACCCAATCAAAATTAATTTTTTATTCGGGTTCGCCAAATAAGGAGCCACTACCGCACTGTTGATGATAACAACAAGCGATAAAGCTAATTTGGAAAACGGACTTAAAACGGCTGCAATACGCTGTTTCAATTCTTTTTTCGTCCACTCATTTACGAGCATTCCTAAAATGGAAGGCAGGATAATCATGAAAAATAAGCCAGACATCATATTCCATACGTCGATTTCTACCGTTCTCCCCACCAATACTAATAAACTGGCAGGAACGACAAAAGGAGAAATAAACGTATCTATTAATATAACAGCAAGAGCTAAAGCCAAATTTCCTTTATGGATTGATACCCAAATAAAGCTTGTAACACCAGTTGGAATGATCACGGCCAAAACTAAACCAATGATCGTGAAGCTGTCTTCTTGAAAAGCAAGATGGCCGACAGCAAACGCCCAAAGCGGGATGAAAAGATGAAGCAGCAAAAGAACGACGAAAATCGGCAGCGGATGCAAAAGAGCCTGCTTAAACGCATGAAAACTAAGATTTAAACTGCCCGCAAACGTAATAAAAGCAAAAATCCACGGAACAAGCTGAGAAAAATCGTCAAATATAGTTGAAAATACAATCCCGATCACAACACTTGACGGGGTTAAAAAAGGAAGCATCTTTTCCATTATGCTGTTTATGTTTTTTAACATTTTTCTCTCTCCAGTGTTAAGCTAAAATGAAAAGTTGCGCAATCCTAATGTTCACAAATAGTGAACAATCTTTCCTTCATTATATAATATGCAATTTTTTCTCACCAATCCAGCGCTATGTCAAAACATTTTGCGAAGTTACTATGAACCTAGTCTCATGCCTTTTCCCTTGGGTTTTTAAGGAAGCGGCCATTCTTCTGGGCTATAGTATCTATCAAATATGGAAAACCCTTTCCTCTTCTACTTTGCAAATTCTGATTGTATAACGTTTATACCATTCCATCCTGCCTTTATCCTGCGCCGCTTTATGCAAAGCATTTTCTTTCCAGCGTTTGATATCATCCAATGATTCCCAATATGAAACTGTAATTCCGTACCCATTCTCATTTCTTGCACTCTCTGCACCTAAAAAACCGGGCTGTTTGGACACCAATTGATCCATTTCCTTTGCCATTGCCTCATAACCATTGTCCCCTTCTGTTCTTTCCGATGTGAAAATCACGGCGTAATACTCGTTTAAACGTTTTGTATAATTCATTTTTCAAGCCCCCTTTCTTATCATAACGAAAAGTTTCATACTGTTTTATCATATAATGAACAAAAATGAATTCTCAAACTAGTTTTATTTTTTTTAATAATAGATATATAATATCTATAAAATTACTTTGATTTAAGGGAGAAATAAATAATGAAAAGAAATGAACAAGAACAACGGAATCCTCAAGCACTCAGAGATGAAACAATTGTCATCCATGGCGACGATTCTATAACGGACGAAAAAGGAGTCAATCCTGCTATTTACTATTCCGCAACATTCAAGGCACATAGTGCAAGCGAATTTTCTGAAATTGCTGGAACACCTCGTCATCCGCAATATTACACACGTTACGGAAACCCAGTGCATGAACGGGTGCAAAAAATTGTAGCAGATCTTGAAGGAACGGAAACAGCTTTAGTAACCGGCTCTGGTATGGGAGCGATAGCGACAACTATTTTATCGCTTGTAGCAGCAGGCGATCATGTGATTGCCCAAAAAAATCATTATATGAGCACAACGAAAATTATGGATGAGCTGCTGCCGAAATTTGGTGTTGACGTGACGTTCGTTGACCAATCCGACACTTCTGCGTTTGAAGAAGCAATTCGGCCGAATACAAAACTTATTATGGTTGAGACGCCTGCCAATCCTACATTGGTATTGACAGATTTAGCTGCAGTGTGTGATCTTGCCCGCAAGAATGGCATTATCGTTGTTGCGGACAATACATTTGCTTCCCCTATCAATCAGCGTCCACATGATTTTGGGGTTGATGTTGTTGTCCACAGCGCAACGAAATACATGGGCGGCCATCATGATTTGACAGCTGGCGTCATTTGCACAAACGAGGAATTAGCTGAACGTATTTGGAATACGCATATTTCCATCGGTTCAGTGCTTTCGCCTATGGATGGGTGGCTGTTGCTGAGAGGTTTGCGCACCCTTCCTATGCGGATCGAACGGATTAACGCAAATGCCTTGGCGTTAGCCAAATTTCTCGAGAAACAGCCGCAAGTTGAGCGGGTATATTATCCGGGGCTGCCAAGCCATCCGCAGCACGAGCTTGCTAAGCGGCAAATGAAAGGCTTTGGTGCCGTTATTGCCTTTTCCATTAAGGGCGGTTATGCTGAAACACAGCGCTTTGTTTCCGCATTAAAGCTTCCTCCTAACGCTGTAAGCCTTGGCGGAGTCGAGTCTCTCGTTGTACATACAGCAGCGATGTGGGAAGGAACAATGAACGAAGAACAAATGCAGCTCGCAGGAATCCCGGCAAACTTCGTGCGCTTCTCTGTCGGCATTGAACATATTGAAGATTTAAAAGCAGATGTTAAACAAGCATTGCAAAAAATTTGATTGTTTTTAAAATAATGGAACATTCACCATCAAAAATAAAAATTTCTTCTCACTAGGAAAATTTGCTCCTAGTGAGAAGAGAAACACAAATGTTTTTTGAACATGGAAAAATTTTAATTCTGCGCCATTTCCCATTCCCATATTGTCTTGCCACCAACCAATGGATTGATCGCAAAAATATTGATTTTGTCCATCATGATCTCTTTGCCGGATAAGTGTCTTAATTGAATGACCTTTGTTTCCCCGGGCAATAAATCAAAAAAATTGTCGGAGCAAACAATTTCTTCTTGCGGTATATCTCATGTACCCCGTATATAAAAGATCTTGCCTAAATCATAATTAAACTGTAATCCAGGAGCAACTCTCAACAGCGTAAAAAAAGCCACATAAGAAGGTCGAGACCTAATGTTTGTAAAAGCCTACTCTCGGTTCAGCAAACTTTGTCTCCGAAAATAGAACCAATTAATGTCCGCTTCTTTTTACACAAATTCCTAGACTTCATTCATAAGAACTCAAGGTTACTTTAAATGATAGTACTATTTATTCAAGTTATTCAGCTTGAAAACCACGGTGATTTCGTTTCAACAACTGCAAAAGAAAAACAAAAAAAGCTGTGCAATCTTCGCACAGCTAAAATGCCTGCAAACAGCGTTGTTTATAAATTTCTTTCCATGCTCTTTACTTTCGGCATTCCTTTCTCTTTTATAAAGAAGGCATAGTAGACAGCCAATCCAACAGAGCCAAGCAGCGCTAAACACCCCGATATTTGGTAAAGCGTATCGCCGCCGAACTCGTCAAAAATCTTCCCCCCTGCTAATGAACCGATAATTCCTGAAAAAGCAAAAAATGTAGACAAAAATAACAGCTGCCCTGTCGCTTGGAACTCTTTCGGCACAAGCTTCGTAACGAATTGAAAAGAACAGAGGTAAAAAACCCCGTATGACAGACCATGAAGCACCTGCAAAAAAATCAATTGATACGGCGATTCGATCACAGAGAATAAAAACCAGCGAATGCAGTATATGAAAGCAGCAATGATTAAAAACATAATTTCGTTCGATCGAGCCATCCAATATGAGCTGAATAAAAAAACAACCGCTTCCGCCACCACTGCAATAAACCAGGCCCAGCCAATGAGTGTTTCACTTCCGCCAAGCGATTTTATGTAAATGCCAATGAAGCTGTCATTGGTACGATGAGGCACTGTAATAAACACAATCATAAACAAAAACAAAAAAAAGCGGGGATTGGCAGCCACTTTGAAAGCACCTCGAAGGGATACCGGCTTTTGTTTATTCTCTACATCCGTAACCTTCCAAACGATGCAGAAAGCAATGACTGCATAAAACAAAAACAAATATAAAATATTTTCAATTCCGATGACAGAAAAAACCTGCCCCGCCACTAAGGAAGTGATCGCAAAACCGATCGACCCCCACATTCTAACTTTGCCAAATGAAATTCCCGCACTGGCTGTAACCCTTTGGGTCAAGCTGTCTCCAAGCGCACCAGTCGGAGCCATAAACGTAAAAAAAATACCGCATAATAGCAAAATCGACCAAAATGATTCCATTTGAAACAAAATGATGCTGACAACAATGACACACGAAAGACAGATCAACAAAATTTTTTTGACGGTTTTATATTTGTCGCTCATATACCCCCAAAAAGGCTGTGAGAATAAAGCGGCAAAAGGACCGACAGCAAGCAGCCAGCCGATTTCCATTGGTGTTAACCCCCGGTGCTGAAAATAAATCGGAAGAAAACTGTTCGTAATCGTAACGGCAGAGTGAAAGAAAAGCAAAAACGCCCCCACATAAAAAATTCTCCGATCTATTGTTTATTCCCCCTTTTCATTTTTATAAAAAAAGCAAACGTTTTCATAAATAAGATGCAATGTTTGTATAATAATTAAACAATATTATAAAGAATTTATTGTGAAATTTCACCATTTTCTTAAATATTTCCTAACAGCCTCAATTCTGTTGCTTTTGGAAAAACAGATGATGCAGCACCAAAAAATATGCATGCGGGAGCAGCCACCTATTTTGAAAGAACAGCAAAACATATCCCAACGCAAGCGCTAAAGTTGAGAACATCAGGCTGCAAGCGGCGAAGATGCTGGCAAAGCACTGAAAGCTGTTCAAAAGCAGGGCTTCAAACGTTATCCAAATGTTGAAAACCAGAGTGGGACATTCCAAAATTTTCAGCTTCATATCAGAACATATATTCGCATATAATAAAAATAGAACAAACGTTCTTTACCGGGGTGGTTTTCATGAACAGTTTGCTGCAAAAAGCCAAAACGAACGGAACCGTTTTAAAAATGTTCTATATGAGCAATCAGGGCGATATAACCGAACGGTTAATTACCGTAAAAGATTTTAATGAAAACTACATTCAAGCTTACTGCCATTTTCGGAAAAAATATCGCACATTTAAACGCAGCAACATTCTTTCCATTGGTTTCATGAAAAAACGAAAAACAGGGTGAAAAAGCGTGAGCAGGTATCATATTATGCTGACATACTATCAAGGACGCGAAAGAGTTGTACAAGTCATGGATTTCAGCGGCGCGCAAATCATTACATTTACAATGGAGGAATTTGAAAAAGATGTGTTGCCGCCGGAGTTAAAAGAATATATGAAAACAATTGAAAAAGAAATAACGGAAGGTCGATGGGATTATTGGAAAAGAATTTGAGAAACGGCACTTGCCTGCCTTTCTTCTAATTTTGCTGCCGTTCAAACTGATGAATTTCCATTTCGTTTATCAAACGAGCTTCACATCAACATGTATTTTTCCAAATATTTCTTTTTTTCAACGATAACAGAATAGTAAAATGTTCATTGGTAAAAGCTAATATCAAACCATTTATAGGGGGCAGCAGACCGATGGATGAAAAATCGGTTTACACGGAAGCATTCAGAATTATGAATTTTCCGATTATGAACCATTAGCCAATGAACCTTTTGTATTGACAGATGAGATGAGAAAAAATATTAGCGGAAATCCGTTTATAATGGAGTAGCTGAAAATGCATGCTTGTCAAAAATTAGACAAATTTTTCCGTAAGCAAATCAGTTGAAATCGAAAATAAATTCCGCTAAGATTGTCTCGAAATAGAGATTTTTAAAATTAAAATTTATAAATTTTAATTTTTTACAAAATTAAAATACAAAAAGTTAGAGAGGAATGGTATCATTGGCAAAAGTATTGTACATCACAGCACATCCACACGATGACACCCAATCCTACAGTATGGCTGTAGGGAAGGCTTTTATCGAAACCTATAAGGAAGTGCATCCTGATCATGAGGTGGTTCACCTTGATCTATATAAAGAATATATTCCCCAAATTGATGTTGATGTATTTAACGGCTGGGGAAAACTGAAATCCGGCAAAAGCTTTGAGGAACTTTCCTCAGAGGAAAAAGCGAAAGTTGGACGGCTTTCAGAACTATGTGAACAATTTATTGCCGCAGATAAATATGTGTTTGTCACACCTTTATGGAATTTTTCATTCCCTCCTGTCATGAAAGCCTATATGGATGCAGTGGCAGTTGCCGGAAAAACATTTAAATACACCGAGCAAGGATCGGTAGGATTATTGACAGATAAAAAAGCCCTGCATATTCAAGCACGCGGAGGCATTTATTCGGAAGGTCCGGCAGCGCAAATGGAAATGGGGCACCGTTATTTAAGCGTCATGATGCAATTCTTCGGCGTTCCGTCTTTTGAAGGTTTATTTGTTGAAGGTCATGCGGCCATGCCTGAAAAAGCAGAAGAAATTAAAGAAAAAGCTATTTCCCGGGCAAAAGATCTGGCTCATACGTTTTAAAAAACAAGGGGCAGTTCTAAGTCGATTTTTCGACTTAGAGCAGACCCCTTTTTCATGTAGTAACGTTGATGGATCAATGTTTCAGTTTTTTAAATTTAATGAAATTCCTCTTTTCGGACAGCCCCTTGCTGCTTTTTTTATTAGGAAAAACTCTTTAAACAGCAAATTCCCTTTTTCCAACGATCTCCCACAAGAGGGCTGCCGAAGCTTTTTCTTTCTATTTTTCAGAAAAATTTCTAATTTTCATTCCCGTATAAACAAAGACAGCGTCTCTTAAAAATTCAGCGGCTCCCGGATGTTGTTTGTCATAATAAGCTCTAAACCTTTCATCCTCTACATACATTTGCGTTACGCCTCTATGCGCTTCCTTCGTATATCGGGGCCAAAAAAAGCTTAACCATTGGCGATGAAGGTCGGCGGCTTTTTGTGCTAATTCGCCTGCCGGATCTCCGGTTAAAAACGCCTCATTCAGTACGTTCAAAACCTCCTCTCCCAGCTTGTTCGCCTCAGCATACTGCTCCTCTGTCATTTCCCTCAATTTTTGATTGGATTGATTGACGATCTCTTCTCCATATTTGGCTCTTATCTCTTCCCCGTATTTCTTTTCATTTTCATCAATCAGTTTCTGCTTAAAAGCCTCAAATTTTTCGTTGTCGCTCATCGTGATCCTCCCTTCTTGAGCTGCCAATGTTTTCTCAACATTTGCTATTAATAAATTTAATTGCTCGCGTTTTGCCAGAAGTTTTTCGCGATGTTCTTTTAAAGCCTTGATGCCGTCAAAAGATCGAGAGTTGACAATTTTTTTAATCGTCTCCAAATCAACATCAAGTTCCCTGTAAAAGAGAATTTGCTGCAGCTTATCAACTTCTTTTTGTCCATAGATGCGATATCCGGACGAATTGATTCTCGCCGGCTTCAGAATGCCTATTTCATCGTAATATCGCAATGTTCTTCCTGTTACTCCAGCCAATTTTGCGAGTTGATGGACTGTATACTCCATCGCTTCACCTCCTGACAAAATCATCATAATCCTTTACGCAGCGTCAATGTAAAGAGCAAATGACGACAATACAATGGTATAATAAAAAAAATGGCGAGGTTGTGAGCGAATTGGCATTTTTATCAAGCACTCTCCGCAAAAACATGCCTTACGTAACGGCGAAGTTAACTGGCGCGGGTCTTTCATTATTTTTGTTCTTCACGGCTTTATTATTTATTACTGATTTTGATTTGTATGAATTTTCTAAAACGATAGATGCGCCGCTCATTTGGCTAGTGTTCTACGGATACGGAATGATATGCTCCATGTTCATTGACTGGCTTTCCAAGAAAACGCCCGCTCTCAAAAAAACGATGAAAATCATTCTTTATATTCTTGCAGGATCGATTATTTTTCTTCCGATGGGATGGATGGCAGCAATAATTGGCGGTGCAGTCGGAGCGATTTGTTCGCTCATCTTTTATTATGGGACGCACTTATCGCGAAAAAATACGTTTTTTACCTGTTGCTTTTCCTTTTGTGCTCCGCTCGTTTTGCTTATGATTGGAACCATTGATTTTACTGTGAAAGAAAATTGGCATGAAGTAAAAAAAGCCTCCAGCTTCACAGCCCGTTTTGACTATTTCAACGGGGCGCATGTGGTTCCGATTGCTGCAGAGAAAGGTGTTTTCTGTAAAATTTACCAATTTTCAAGAAGGTGGTTATGGTTTCCATGTATTGAATGACGAAAACGACTTCATTGGGATGAAAACTGTCAATGAACAGACCTATCAAATTGAAGCAAAAGAAAGCGGAATTTACCGAATCATCGTCGAAGGCGACGATTTAAAAGGAAGTTTCCTAGTCACTTGGGACGTGAAACAGCCGGAAGCCGATACAGTTGAACTGCCCGAATTAAGCCGGTTTACATATGAAGTGCCGCTCACCACGATGAGTTTGGCGAGACGAAGCATGCTGCATTTAATGGAAATGGGGTGGGAAGGGAACCCCATCCTATTTTATTGCTTGTCCCATCGAATCACTAAAAAAACGAGACGACGTTCCAAATGGATCATCATCCCGTTTTTTATTTAACCACGTTTAACAAATAATGGAAGGTCTGTATGCCCCATTTCACGCACGTACACAAACAGCTGCCCTTTATGATGAATTTCATGATCCATGGCTGTTTGCAGCAGTTGTGCTCCTGACATTTTCGCACCAAAAATTTTCGTTAGATCGATTATGCGCTCAAACTCATCATCTGTTAAAGACTCAAGCAATGTTACCGTTTCTTTCGTATACACTTCTGCAAGTTCATTAAGATCGGCCGTTTCCACATCCAGTTTTCTGGAAAAAGCAGCGGGGTCTCCGCTTTTTGCTGTGTTGGCAAACTGATAGAAAGATTGCAAAATATGAGACGCCAATTGTTTTGCCGACATCGAGGTTGGCGTTGGTTTGAAATCATAATGACTTTGATCGATTTTGCCAATCAACTCTATTGCAACATTGCGATGTGATAAAAAATATTGAACAAACTGATTTGCTCTGCTCATTCATAACCCTCCATCTTCCATTTGTATCACTTTCATCCTAAAGTGAATAAACGGATTTTGCAAAAAATATGGTTTATGTAAACTGTTTTTCCCTCAACTATTCTCCTGCTAGCCTGTTGAATTTTGTGGATTCCCCTAAAGTTTCATAACTCAATAGGTTGTTGTTGTGTCAATGGTTCTGGCAAATTTCCCGTCCAGTTGTATTGGTAAATACGGACAACCCTAAGAAGTTGATTTATTCTAAGCTGCCCCTAACATGTTTACCGCTTTCCGTATGATATAAGGAGCGCGCCCAAAAACATTGACATATGATGGATCCGATTAAATTGCCGTTATACAACCTAAAGCGGATCGATTTTTCCTTTAATGAAACTTCCTGCTTATGTTAACCTTTGCCATGATCAACAGCCGCTTAGCGGATGATTTTTTTAAATACACTCAATGACAATTGATCTGAAATATGGTGCTTTCCTGTCTCGACATACCCATTTTTCAAATAAAACTTCACGGCCGGCGTGTTATTTGCAGCAGTTGCCACGAGGATTTCATAAATATTCCGATCGAACGTCTCGACGAAACGGATTAGGGAACTGGCTATTCCTTTTCGAAAATGAGCTGGTGAAACAAACAAGCGATGAATATCCAAAACGTTTTTCGTTTTTTTAAAAGAAATGACGCCGGCTAATTCCCGCTTTATAAAACAACCGTAAAATGTTTCCTTGCAATGCTGAAGTGATTCAACGGTGTCTTTCAGTGGCGGGAGATCAAAAAAATGGATGAGTTTTGCTTCTGATTGATATGACGGAATTTGCAGTTTTAATACTTGCTCTGCAATGTTTGCATCCGTTATATCGAGTTCCTTGATCATTCTTTTCCCCTCCACTCCATTCAGTGGATGATTTTTACTTGATAGTAGCGCATTGCTTTCAAACTGCCTTCCATTTCAAAAATTCCTTTTTCAATGAGCTTTCTTACCCGGTATTCGATAAACTGATCCCCGACATACTGTTCTAAATGACCGATAACTTCGCCGATCAGTCTGGCGGCTTTCATATAATCTTTCTTTCCCTGTTGTCTATGCAGTTTTTTCGCCTTATGGATGATGAATGAATCAAAATAATCTTCCGGGACGCTATGTATCTTTCCATTTCGCCATATTCTCAATTTTCCGCGATCGTTTGACAGTTCCAGCCATTCTTGTTCCAGTTGCTCTCGTTCCAACTGTGATAAAGGCTGCTTTTTTTGCCCGCAAAGTATTTGAATTTTTTCAATCGCTATTTCACCGGAGTGAAGCGGAACGAACTGTATATGAGGGGAATGAAAATGATCATGATACGCTTTTGTTGTGTTGATCATCATGATTTGATGAGGCCTGTCCCTTAATAAATAAAGAACAAACCGCATTCCTGTCTGTTCGTGGGCGTTTTCTCCAGTCCATATTGTAATCGGCGTACCATCCGGTATCGATATGATTTGCCGAATCGTTTGTTGGAATTTTTGTTGATATACGAGATGATCGTCTTCCTCGTTCATGTTTTGCTTCAACCAATCAAATCTCGCTTTGACACCGTTCTCTTCTTCAAGATGAAAGACCGGGCCTACAGAGAATAATTCCCAAAATGAAATGATCCGTTCTTTTTCATCCAGCCCTAAATTTTTCAAACTTATTCTTAAACTGCCCTCAGCGGAAGGTCCAAACACAATATGCACCATCTGAACGTTCCTTTTTTCGTCCATTTCCTGCCGTTCCAGCCTATCCACAATCTTTTTCTTGATTTCTAGGACATCTTGAATAAAATTTGCCTGTGTGTATTCAGTTACTTTAACTAAATCGGCTTTAAGAAAGATGTGAAACAGCAAGGACTTCACTTCTTTTTCCGGCAATGCGCTGAGAACTTTTTTTAATTTTTCAATTTCAAGCATTTAAAAACTCCTTTCTTTGTCCGTGCCCCGTACTGTCTTATTCTAAAAACTTCATCCTCGATAAGTGGAAATGACGGCCACACCATTTGAAAAAACCCTTATTAATATTTATTTCGATCTCCATTAGCAAATTCCTTCTTCACATACTTTGCTAAACATTTAACATTTCGGCTTATATCCAGTTTTCATGGCCTTAATGAAAAATGCGATATTTCTTCTCTTACCGCAAGTCCAGGAAAAGAGCATTTCCTTATCCCCGCCACTTGTGCAAAGGCTTTCCATCCTTTGCTTATTGGACGGAAAGCCTTCCAAGAATTCAACATGAAAAATGTGGGCAAGGAACGAATGCATTTAACTAATGGATTAGGCTTCCTGCCATTTACGATAAATAGCCGTTCGGTTAATACCCGCCATAGCTCGGATAATATCCGCCGTAACCGTGGTGGTAGCCGTGGCCGTGGTGATAGCCGTAGCCTGGATAGTACCCGCC
Source organism: Aeribacillus sp. JST-2 (assembly GCF_056032925.1). NCBI lineage: Bacteria > Bacillati > Bacillota > Bacilli > Caryophanales > Bacillaceae > Aeribacillus > Aeribacillus sp. JST-2. The sequence continues at coordinate 10,825 of NZ_JBVVUU010000018.1, read as the reverse complement.
GTAGCCATGATGATAACCGTAGCCTGGATAATACCCGCCGTAGCCGTGATGATAGCCATAGCCCGGATAGTACCCGCCGTGGCCGTGGTGATAGCCGTAACCAGAATAACCATCATAACTTCCAACATATTGTCTTTCCATTTCTTTCTCCTCCTCATTTTTTTCAAAATAGTGTATGTGTCTATCTGCAAAAACGATATAGGCATTTACCCATTTTAAGGCGGGAAGCGTTTTTTTTACTTACAATCGCCCCGAGATTTAGAGGAGCATGTCGCTGCTTCAAAAACTAGGCAGAATTTTTATTCATCTTCTTCGTCTTCAAGTTTCTTTTTTCTTAAATAATGGATGTATGAATAAGGTGCGAGCATGCATAAGAAGAGGGCGATACCAATTGCTATTGAATCTTTCAGGCTGCTTTCAGGACTTAAATAAACGAGCAGACCGATCACGAAATTAATACCTAAAATAACAGACAAACCTTTGTAGAAAGAACTAGGTTTTATTTGTTTACTTGGATTTTCGTGATCAATAGAAATACTCATTTGTGAATATCCCAATACAATGGCCGTGATCATAAATACAAGCCATAAAGGTTGATGTGTCATGCTGGCAATACCGTTAGCCAAGGCATCATGGAGCAAAATCCCTATAATCCCCACCGACTGGACAACAAACGCTAGCCGTATGTTTTTTAAATTTTTTAATACTAAGCGTTCATCAGTAATTTTTTTCATCATTTTCACTCTCCCTTTCTACCCAAAATAATTCATCTAATGTTTTATTTACGGCATAGCAAATTTCTAAACACAATTTTAATGTTGGGTTATACTTACCTTTTTCAATCAAGCTGATTGTTTGCCTTGTAACTCCCGTTTTTTCAGCTAATTGCTGCTGAGTTAAGTTTGCTTGAATCCGTGCGACTTTTACGTTGTTATCCATTTATAAATCACCTCTTCATAACTATATTGTAATATATATTTTCTGTTTTTCAATATATATATTACATTTTTCACATATATTTTACATTACAAAAACGGAATCTGCTTAAATACCTTTAATTGGGAATAAAATTTTTTATTGATACAAAAATATGCATTTCTTTTGAAGGAACTTTAAAGAGGGAAAATATCTGAGGGAAGTTTTTACTCTTTTCTCCCAAACTTTTTCTTGAAAGTAAAATCATAGTTTCTTTACGGACTAAATAAAAAATGAAATATCCAAATGATCGCAAATACTGTTATCCAATTAGATTCCCTTTTACCATATTCGCGCTCATAACTAAATTAATCGGTATTAAATTACAGCACAATTATTTTTCCTATCTTTTTTTCTTTCATGGAATTTACTGATAAAAAAATCCTTCTTTTCTAATTTTTTATAACGACCTGCCAAGCAAATCACCCAAATTCCTCCCCTATTGGGTATACAACGTTACGGGTATCCGATTCATCACATAAATTAACAGCAAAATTTTAGATAAGGGTGAGGTCGATGTTCGGATACTCAATGGTGAAAATGGTTCGGGAAAACGCCCACAAACTGGATCAGCCATTGCGTACTAAAATTTTGGAAATGTACAAACCTTTTAAATGGGTTCCGTGTTTTTTCCATAAATGGATGGAACAATTGATAAAAAGGAGCAAAAAAATTTCCGTTATTGTTGAATTTCAAGAAAACAGTTTTCAGGAAGGCCTTCAAGAAATCAATCATATTGTAGAACAACATAAAAGATGCAAAGTGCGAAAAAATTTTTCGATTGCATGCTGCTGCAGTCTTGATGTCACTCCCACTTCATTAGAAAAAATCATCTCCAATTGCCAACATGTGAAAAAGGTTTATTTAAATAGGGAAGTAAAAGCTTTATTAAATGTTGCGGTGCCAAGTGCCAATGCACAAAATATTGTCCGAAATGGGAAAAAATTAACGGGTAAAGGTGTAACGGTTGCTGTTCTCGACACGGGGATTTATCCACATAAAGACCTATCCGGAAGAATCGTAGATTTTGTTGATTTTATTAATCAGCGGACTGTTCCATACGATGATAATGGACATGGAACCCATTGTGCTGGAGACATTGCAGCAAACGGCTCATCTTCCTCGGGAAAATACAGAGGTCCTGCACCAGAAGCAAATCTCATTGGTGTGAAAGTGTTAGATAAAAGGGGTAGCGGCTTGATGGAAACCGTTATGCAGGGGGTCGAATGGTGCATCCGTTATAATGAAACAAACCAGTCGAATAAAATCCGTATTATTAACTTGTCCCTTGGAAGTACGCCTGAACCATTTCCTAAGGAAAATGATGATCCAATGGTTCGAATCGTGGAAAGGGCTTGGAAAAGCGGGATTGTCGTTTGTGCAGCTGCCGGAAATGAAGGATCTGCCCCAAGAACGATTTCCAGCCCCGGTATCAGCGATAGAATTATAACAGTCGGTGCATCTGACGATCATAATACGATTGATAGAAAAGATGATAATGTTGCAAACTTCTCAAGCAGAGGGGCAACCATTTATGGCGTCACAAAACCGGATTTGTTGGCTCCGGGTGTAAATATTATTTCATTGCGCGCCCCAAAATCATATTTGGACAGAACCCAAAAATCAAGCCGTGTGGGGACTGATTATTTCATGCTCTCCGGAACATCGATGGCCACACCGATTTGCGCCGGTGTCTGCGCTTTAATTCTCCAAAGAAATCCAAATATTAATCCTGATGAAGTTAAGAAGCTTTTAAAAAACGGGGCTGATTTATGGAGAAACGTAGATCCCAATACCTATGGCGCAGGCCATTTAAATGCTGAAAATTCCGTTCCGAAATAATTTTTATCCCGCTACACAGTAAAACAGTTAGTTTAAAATTCGACAAATCCTTTACAATGGTTGGACAGGTCGTTCCTGCCCAAATCCAGAGTAAAGGATAAACTCTATTGGCAATTGTCTACTTGACAAGGGCAGTCTATTTTAAGATCGGGCAGGAATAAAATTTTCTAATAAATTTATATGGATGTTGGAAAGACTGAAAAATAATTTGCTTGGGGTGGAACAATTCTCCTCGGTCATTGAAAAGGCGCGCTGCAATTACCATTCCATCGCAAACAGGGTATATTTTTCACAATGGTAATTAACGAACAGCTTTAGCCGTATTCGTAACTTTCATAGATTTGAATGGATATGAGTTCACAATGGCGAATAAAGAGGCAGAAGATTTTACCGTTTATCTTGCTGAGAATGATTGCAAAATAACTAGCGTCTCAAAAACAATATGAATGTAATTGCAAAAGCAACCGCAATAAAAAAATCATCCACCCTTTAAAGCCAAAAGCAAGGTGGATGTTTCAACCGCTATCTGTCTGTTCCCATTAAAAAGATTTCGTTTCATTGCATCCGCCATCAAAAAGAGCCTTCACTTTTACCTTATGTTAGATTCCAATATTTTAAAAATATGATTCTTGCTGTTTTTGAATTTCAGGAAGCAAGGCATATTCTTTAAAACTTGGAAATCAGAAAATGTCTGTACTTTCTTCCCACTTCAATTGATCTTATTTTTCATGAATCCAGACTAACATTTCTCCGCTTTCCCGGTTGCACCAAGCATAATAAGGAACTGCTTTCAATTTTGCTGTTCTTGTTTGCACATTTTTCACTGGTTTGTACAATTCATCATCCCATACCGCCCCATCAATTCGCTCTGCTTCACCAGTAATAACCGTAACACCACCGAGTAGATCGGGTTCAAAGCTGGCAAACAGTTTTGCATCACGACTGAGGTAGATATTTGGCAAATTTGAGCCATTATCCACTTCTTCCAAGCAGTACACAATTGGACCTCGCTGTAATGCAACTTTGCCGGCATTTGCCCGCACATTTGGATTTGCCTTTATACGTTCAATCGGCATCGGAAGGAATAATTCAATCTGATCATCATTTTGCCATGTACGTTTTAAATACGCATATCCATTTTTTAGGAATGGAGTTATATCGACCGCCTCACCGTTTATTTTTAGTTGAGCACCTCTGCACCATCCAGGAATGCGCAGTCCAAGTGTAAATTCACAATCTGATTGTGGTGAAACGGTAATGGTTACGGTGCCATCCCAAGGATAGTCAGTTTTTTGGGATACCCCCACAATTTGGCCGTTTACATTCGCATATATTTCACTGCCAACATATAGATGTACAAACAGTTCATTTTGTTTAAGCGAATAGATATAATGACCAATAGAAGCAATTAACCTTGCTAAGTTAGGCGGGCAACAAGCACAACTGAACCATTTTTGCCTGACTGGTTTTACATGCCGTTTATCATGGCGAGTGCATGCCTCTGGCCAAACTTCAAGAGGATTGACATAAAAGAATTTTTTTCCGTCTAAGTTCATTCCGCTGATTGTACTGTTATATAAAGCACGCTCCATTACGTCTGCATATTTTCCATTCATCTCAAGATTCAGCATACGATTCGCCCAAAACACTAATGCAATTGATGCGCATGTTTCCGCATATGCTGTATCGTTCGGCAAGTCAAAGTCAAACGTAAAAGATTCCCCAAACGCACTTGAGCCAACTCCTCCAGTTATATACATTTTTCGTTTCGTTACATTTTCCCATAATGTTTTGCAAGTTTCCTTTAAAGATTCATCCTTGGTTTTTGAGGCAAGATCTGCCATGGCTGTATACATATACAGTGCTCTTACCGCGTGTCCGACAGCCTTTGTTTGTTCCCTGACAGGAATATGGGCTTGGTGATAGATATAGCCATCATGAAACCAAAAAGGTTTGGTTTCCCCTCTTTCTTTTTTCTCTATATCAAAATAATGGGGCTGCTGTCCGCGCTCATTAATAAAATATTTACTTAAATTCAAATACCTTTCATTCCCTGTGACATCATAAAGTTTTAAAAGAGCCAGTTCAATTTCTTGATGTCCCGGGTATCCGGGAATCTGGTTATCGCCTTTGCCAAAAACAGCGGCAATATAATCGGCGTATTTGCAAACAATGTTTAAAAATCGCTTTTTCCCGGTCGCTTTGTAATAAGCGACAGCTGCCTCAATAAGATGTCCTGCACAATACAGTTCATGATTATCTCTAAGATTTGTCCAGCGTTTACCAGGCTCCTTTACGGAATAAAACGTGTTTAGATAACCATCCGGCTGTTGCGCTTTTTCCAACAGTTCAATGACCTCATCCGCCATTTTTTCCAATTCAGCATTAGGTTCGCTTTCCAGACAATAAGCCACCGCTTCCAGCCACTTTGCAACATCGCTATCTTGAAATACCATCCCGTAAAATTCACCTTCTGATTCGCCAGCAGCAATTCTTAAATTTTCAATTGCATGGCTCTGTTCTGCATCGGGAATTCGGTCATTTAAAGCCTCCCATTGGTAAGGAATCACTTCATCCCTCACAACATTCATAAATTTTTTCCAAAATTTATCATCTACTTTCACATTTTTGATAATTGTCGATTTCATTTCAAACCACTCCCTTATCATGTACTTTAAAAAATTTTCCTCCTCTAAAAGATTATGAATCTTTTAAACCTGATAACGTCACACCACGAATAAAGAAGTCCTGAGCCAATAAGAAAATGATGATAACCGGCAAAAGACTAAGAACAGTTCCTGCCATTAATACAGGCCAATCAGTAGAATACATTCCCTGCATCGATGCTAAACCTAAAGGCAAAGTCATCTTTTCCAATGAATTAATAAAAACAAGCGGACCAAGAAAATCATTCCATGTTCCCATAAAGATAAACACTCCTAAGGTGGCAAGAGCAGGTTTGGATAACGGGATAAAAATTCTCCAATAAATGCCAAAAGGTGTGCAGCCATCGATCTTTGCTGCATCTTCGAGCGCAGTCGGAATGGTAAGGAAAAACTGGCGCATTAGAAACGTGCCGAAAGCGGAAACGAGTCCGGGCAAAATGAGTGCAGCATGCGTATCAACGAATCCATAATGGCGCATTAAAATAAAATTTGGAATCATCGTAACTTGCCCGGGAACCATCATAGTTGCCAGATATAAGCCAAATAAAAGATCGCGGTAACGGAACTTAAGACGTGCAAATACATATCCTGCCATGGAACTTGTAATTAATTGACCAATGACTACAATCACTGTTATTTTCATGCTATTCCAAAAGAACAGCCCAAAGGGAAACCGATCAGAAACTCGAAGATAATTCTCCCAGTGAATGTTTTCACCAAACATTTTCGGCGGAAATATAAATACTTCTCCCATACTTTTAAGCGAAGTACTAATCATCCATAAAAAAGGAAAGATCATGACCGCTGCCCCTAAGCTGAGAATTATGTGAGAAATAGCTCTTTTGGCTAAACTTTTTTTCATAAACTCCTCCCCTATTTTTTCGATTTGTTTGCCGAGATCAGTCGTGCAATCTTCCACGCTTTAAAAATCTAAAAAATCTTTAGTCTCCGTTGAACTTTTGACACCGCCTTTTTTAATAGATTTGCGATTTTTTCTGACGCCAAAACTGTATGAGAGTGATAATAGCAATGATAAAGAACAGAACATAAGACATCGCACTTGCATATCCCATCTTAAAAAATTGGAAAGCGTTTTCGTAAATATAATGAACCATAACAGATGTTGATCTTGCCGGTCCTCCCTGAGTCATAAGAAAGACTGAATCAAATACTTGAAAAGAACCAATGACTGACATAACTGATACAAAAAAAGTGGTTGGAGATAGAAGAGGAATCGTAATATGACGGAACTTTTTCAACCATGTTGCCCCATCGATATCTGCCGCTTCGTAATAACTCTCAGGAATAGCTTGTAATCCTGCAAGAAAAATTAACATATTAAAACCTACGTTTTTCCAAATGCTTGTTACAATGACAGCTGGCATCGCCCACTTTGTACTTGTCAACCAGCTCGGACCTTCAATACCAAAAACACTTAAAAAGTAGTTCAACACTCCGTATTCTGGATTATAAATCCACTGCCAGATGACAGCCACAGCAACCATCGATGAAATGACTGGCAGAAAATATGCAGCCCTATAAAACTTAATGCCTCTTAGCCCTTGGTTAAGCGCTACCGCCAATAATAGAGAAATCACTATTCCTATTGGCACGGATACAATTGTAAAGTAAAGAGTGTTTCCAAACACTTTTATAAAAATCTCATCTTGGAATAAGTTTATATAATTTTGAATGCCAACAAACTTCATAGGCTGCAAAAGATCCCATTCAGTAAAACTAAGCAGAAAAGAAGCCAAAACAGGCCATAATGTAAATAATAGAAAGCCAATAAGATTGGGCAGTAATAAAACAATTGCCCATGTATATTCTTTATAAAATAAGTTTTTTAAAAACTTTTTCCTTGTCTCCGGTTCTGATTTTTTAACCAACGGTGCAGCTTCACTTAATAGTTTCTGCGATTTCATTTCACCACCCCTTATTTGAAACGCCCTAGGAAATGGCCCTAGGGCGATTTCAAATTTTTTAATCCCTTTGATTTTGCAGTTCAACATTTGAACGTTTGTCAATCCGCTCTGCTACTCTATCTATTGACACTCCATCGTAATAGAATTTATCTAATTCCTCAGTAATGATAGAGCTTACTTTATTATTAGAAAGAAAGGCATTAGGATAAGGTTTGGCATCTCTGAAAAAAGTCGCCATTTCTTTAAATCCTTCCGGATGCACATCCTCGTTATACCATTTTTTGATGCCTTCATCGGTATATAAAGATTGACGGTTTGGCATCCATAAACCTTCCTTAACTAATTGAGTTTGATATTCCTCAGAAGAAAGGAAACTGATTAATTTCCAGGCCTCTTCAGGGTGTTTCGTTTTAGCCGAGGCAGCATGCACGTGTGCTTGGCCGTGTGTAACTGATTCTTTAAATTTTGGCAAAGGGGCTGCTCCAACAGGGAAGTTCATGGAAGCTAATTCCTGCAGCGCCCACGATCCATCCACAAGCATTGCTACCTTTCCGGTTTGCAGCATTTGCGTAGGCCTCATACCGATTTTTTCAAGAACACTGGCCTCTGGAGCTACACCTTCTTTCACACGTAAATCTAAAACAGCCTGTAAAACCTCTTTCACCTCAGGAGTATTAAAAGTTGATTTTGTAAAATCATTATTATATGGACTTCCTCCATTTGAAAAATATTCGGCTGTTGTCATATAATTGTTTTCAAGGCCAAACACGCCATACTGAGTTACTTTGTCCCCATCTTTTTTAGTGAGCTGTTTGGCAGCCTCTACAAATTGTTCCCATGTCCACGCCTTTTCTGGATTACTAGGCGGATACGGAACCCCTGCTTTATCAAACAGATCTTTGTTATAAAAAAGAACGGGAGATACAGTACAACTGCTTACACCGAAGATTTTCTGGCTATGTATCCAAGGCCGTTCGGTGATAAATAGTCCACCTGAAATAAAATGAACAGGCTTATTGATATTAATCTTTAAAACCTTCATAGCATCCCTCTCTCTACTTCTTTCATTTTTTCGAAAACTTATGCTTGTAACATGAATTGGTCAATGAAAGGAAGTGCGGCTGAAAATAGAGATCTTCTATACTTTTTTGCAGCTTGTTTGTTCATTTAGCAGCCTTTACTTATCAAGAGCAATTCACGTAATGAAAAACATAATAGATCAATCAACCGTTGCGCATGGCAATATATCAGGATCACCCGCATTTCTAAAGAATACCTGATCGTTGTTGAACCAAAACCAGTGATTTTCACCATTTGTTCGGCACCTGCATTTTTAATACAACTGTTCCAGCCATCCCAGCGCTGTTGGTAGAGCTCATATTGTGGATCGAGGTATATCTGAACTTTCTAGAGTTTTTTTCAAAAAATGATATTAAACGGAATTTTTTTAATGTGTATAAGGCAGCTTTTTCTTTAGGCGCAAATTAAAAAACTCAAGGAATGTGTCTTCCATTTTTTATCACCTGTTCAGCAAATTGATCTTGAATTTAGAGATCTTCACTCCGTTCGCTAAAAAGCTTCTCCAATGAGATTTGGCGAGGAGGTATCACCTGTTTTGCATCAGCTGCGCCATCCCTTTCACATCTTTTTCGCTGAACTTTACATGAAATTGACTCGTATAAAATCACCATCTCGCAATTTAACAATATACTCATGATTCATTTAATCATGACCGGGTGCAGCAAAAATCAAGCGACCCGACCCATCAGATGTTCTTTCAAATGGCTTTTTGCCCAACCTACCAAAGATTGAAATCTTTGGATAGGATCGCAAAAGTTTCATTCAATGTCCCAATGTCTTGTGCGAGAATAATCACTGAGTAGATGCGATATTGAAATTTTGAAAAAAAAATAGAAGGCGCTCTATCATAAATGTACGCATTGCAGGCGAAGTACATTTAGATGAGGCCTTCTTATTGGGGAGAATTATATCAAAAATATATGGACAAATAAAGAACGCATATAAAATCTGATTAAGTTGGAAAAACACATCCAGTTATTGTACTCATAAAAAAGGACAAGTTAGACTGTTAAATGCAGCAGTGAAGAAGACTGAAAAAACTTGGCACATACTAAAATAAAATTTGATTGATTATTCAAAAAATGAATGGTAAAATTTTCTTAGTTAAGTTAGTTATCTGAATAACTAATAAGGAGTGAAAACATGGCAAAGCCGAATGTGATTAGTAAAAATGATCTCATTAAATCCGCGAAGAAGTGTTTAGTCAAAAACGGAATTGAAAAATTCACTTTGAGGGCGGTTGCCGAAATGGCAGGGGTTACACAAGGGACTGTTTACTATCATTTCCGAACAAAAGAACAATTATTATTGGATATTGTCAAAGATATTTGCGACAGTTCTTGGAACGAAATATCCAAAAGTGATGAAAATATCATTCAACAGGCGATCGAGTCAGCCAAGAGCCGCTGTTCTCATGATTCATTTTTTCATAAATTGTTCTTAACGCTCGTCGTTTCAGGTTTTCATCATGATAAAATCAGGGAACAGCTTGAGGGGATTATTTTAAAAGAAAATAAAGCTCTAGCGGAAAATTTATTAAAAATTTGGCCTTCATCACCAATTAAAGGAATTTCGCTTGACACATGGGCGATATTTTTAAACGCTGTTGTAGACGGAATCGCCTTACAGGCTCTATTGTCAAAAAATTTTCCGGTAGAGAAAACATACGCAGAACTTGAGAAATTATTTATAGCATTGAGCGGCTTACAAGAGGTGGAGAACAAATGAAAGGATATTTGTACACAGCATGCTGGAGCGTTTTTGTTTGGTTTTTTGCCACAATGTTTTTTGTTATGTTTGGGGACAGCGTTCTTTTCAGACCGGGTACAGCGGAGTTTGCTGTCAGCTTCTCTTTGCTAATAGCTGGAACAGGGGTGTTATTGGCAGGAGCCACGTATTTATATGTATTGTTTGACAAAGCCGAAAATGCACCGCTGAAATTTGGATTCATCGGCACGATCGTTGGTTTAATTTTAGATACTTTTTCTTTATCCAACCACCAGCTGATTTTTCCTAAGCTTGATGAGCCGCAGGTTATCGCTTTTGCAGCATGGATGTCTTTTGCCTACGCATTATATTTATTAATACCTGCCATGATAAATGAATTCATGAAAAAGAAGCTTAAACCCGAATGAATTAAAATGCAATCACAAAAAATCATCTGCCTTTGAAAAGCAAGGCAGATGTTGAGGGCATTGTATGACTGTTCGAATTTAAAGGGATTTCGCCTTATCAAAACGTAAGTCTTTTCTTTTCCTTACTGTACTTGAGCAAATTTACTAACATAAATTTACAAATAAACATAAAAAGAGACATGAACCGATTCCTTGGTTAGAA
>NZ_JBVVUU010000017.1:29780-59090 GCF_056032925.1 Aeribacillus sp. JST-2 | reverse complement strand
GTCAAATGATAATTTTGTACTTCCCAAAACCATTTACATCAAGCATTTAAACAAGATTTTGGACTGCGAAAGCTGAGTTATATATTTTAATGTATTTCAAATAGAGCCAACGTCAATGGAAAGGTGGGATGATGATGCCTGATGATTGGCAAGTAATGTTTATACGAATTGTTTTGGCTGCAGTTTTGAGCGGTTTTATCGGGCTTGAACGTGAATTCAAACGCCATCCTGCAGGATTTAGAACTCATTTATTGGTTGGTGTGGGATCTTGTATGATGATGCTATTGTCGCTTTATGGATTTGAAAATTATATAATTCAATATGAAAACATCCGCTTTGACCCTGCAAGAATTCCTTCATATGTAATAAGTGGCATTGGATTTTTAGGAGCAGGAACCATATTAGTGAAAGAGGCAACGGTAAAAGGATTAACAACGGCAGCTTCCATATGGGTGGTAGCGGGTTTAGGTCTTGTCATAGGAGCGGGCATGTATGCATTAGCCGTTTTTTCAGCTTTCATCGTCTTGTTAAGTTTGATGTTCTTGAATAAAGTTGAAGCTATTTTTGCTGAAAAAACAAGCAAAAAATGGATTCGGGCTGTTCTATCCGAAGAAGAATTTATTCGTCTTGTTCATCAATTAGAGAAACTGGATGTTTCTCTTCATAAAATTCTTCAGACCCAAAATGAGGAGCAAAATGGAAAAAATTCATACTTATTGGAAATTGAATTCCCAAGAAATAAAGAAGAGATGTTGATAAATGAATTAATGAATATAACAGGTGTGAAAAAATTTTTTTAAAAACGTGCTGAATTGGGAATATTGATTGTGAAAAGCTTTTTTGTTGAAAAATTCTCCAAAAATGATTATATTATAATTAAGGTCAAATATAGTCAAAGTCAATTTCCTGGATTTAGAAAACAGCAGTGAACACGAAGCCTCCTATCCCCAGGATTTGCAAAGAATAAATTATTGTGCAATTTCCGATCAAAATACGAAGGAGGTGTTCCATGGATTGAGAAACATTTCGGATATTATTGAGCAATATTTGAAACAAGTGCTCGATTCGAGCGGAAAAGAAATTGTTGAAATTAAAAGAAGCGAGATTGCCGACAAATTCCAGTGTGTGCCTTCGCAAATTAATTATGTCATTAATACTCGTTTTACAATTGAACGCGGTTATATTGTCGAAAGCAAAAGGGGTGGAGGCGGTTATATTCGAATTATGAAAGTACAAATTAATGACCGCATTCAACTCATTAATCAAATTATAAATGCCATTGGAAAAAGGCTTTCGCAGTCGGCGGCAGAAGATATTATTTTGAGATTGGCTGAGGAAGAGGTCATTTCCGAAAGGGAAGCGAAAATAATGTTGAGTGTGATTGATCGATCTGTTTTATATATTGAATTGCCTGACCGAGATGAGCTTCGGGCAAGAATGATGAAAGCTATGCTGACCTCATTAAAATACAAGTAAGGATGTGAAGGCAGTGATTTGTCAAGAATGTCATGAAAGACCTGCGACATTTCATTTCACGAAAATCATTAATGGGGAAAAAACGGAAGTCCACATTTGCGACAAATGCGCACAGGAGAAGAGCGATGCGTTTATGTTTAATATGCATTCTGGATTTTCGTTTAATCATTTGTTATCTGGACTATTGAATATGGAAAGCGCTCTGAGTCCAAAAGGTCAAAACGTTTTTCAAAACAATCAGGTGCTTCAATGCGATCGCTGCAAAATGACGTTCCGCGAATTTATGAATACGGGCAAATTCGGGTGTTCGCATTGTTACAAAACTTTTTACCATCAAATCACGCCGATCTTAAGACGTGTCCATGGCGGCAATACGACACATGGAGGAAAAGTTCCGAAAAGAGTTGGCGGGAGCATCCATTTGCGAAAACGCCTTAAAATGCTGAGGGAAAAGCTGCAAGAATTAGTTGCCAAAGAAGAATTTGAAAGAGCCGCACAGGTTCGAGATGAATTACGATCAATAGAAGCAAAGTTAAATGGACAAGATGAAAGGGGAGTATAAAATGTCCTTTCAAAAATTTATAAACTCTGCCATGAGCGCTTGGATGAGTGAGAAAGGCCCGGATTCGGACATTGTGTTAAGCAGCAGGATCCGGCTGGCAAGAAACGTTGATAGCCTGCGTTTCCCCTCTATTATGTCCAATGAGGAAGCAATGACTGTTTTAGATACGTTTGAACAATCATTTTCAAACCGGTCTTTCGGGAGTGTAGGTACATTCGAACTATTAAAAATGAATGAACTTCAACCGATTCAAAAGCGTGTCCTTGTTGAAAAACATTTAATCAGTCCATACCTAATGGAAGAATCGACATTGGGTGGATGTCTTTTATCAGAAAACGAAGAAGTAAGCATCATGCTTAATGAAGAAGATCATATCAGAATCCAATGCTTGTTTCCGGGCTTGCAATTAAAAGAAGCATTGGATTTGGCGATGGAACTTGATGACTGGATTGAAGAAAAAGTAGATTATGCGTTTGATGAACATAGAGGGTATTTGACAAGCTGCCCGACAAATGTTGGAACCGGATTACGCGCCTCTGTCATGATGCATCTGCCAGCTCTTGTTCTCAATCAGCAAATGAACCAAATTATCTCGGCCATTCATCAATTAGGATTGGCGGTGAGAGGAATATATGGTGAAGGCAGTGAAGCGTTAGGCAATATCTTCCAAATTTCCAATCAAATGACACTAGGAAAATCAGAAGAAGATATTGTAGACGATTTAATTAGCGTAGTCAAACAATTGATAGCTCAAGAAAGGTCTGCGAGAGAAGCGCTTTATAAAACAAGTCCGCATCAGTTGGAAGACCGTGTTTATCGTTCTTACGGAACCCTTAAGTACAGCAGAATCATTCAATCAAAAGAAGCCATTCAATGTTTGTCAGATGTCCGTTTAGGCATTGATTTAGGAATTATTAAAAATGTTTCTCGCAGCATTTTGAATGAGTTGTTGGTTTTTATTCAGCCCGGTTTTTTGCAACAATATTCGGGTGGAGCGCTTCGGCCGAATGAACGGGATGTTCGTCGGGCATCCTTAATTCGAGAACGACTCCAAATAGAAAAAAGGGAGGATGATTACAAATGATGTTTGGCAGATTTACAGAGCGGGCGCAAAAAGTGCTTGCCTTAGCGCAAGAAGAAGCTGTGAGGCTTGGACATAATAATATCGGCACAGAACATATTCTACTCGGTTTAGTGCGTGAAGGAGAAGGAATTGCTGCGAAAGCTCTTCGCGCATTGGGATTAAGTCCGGAAAAAATCCAAAATGAAGTGGAAAGCTTGATCGGACGCGGACAAGAAATTTCACAAACCATTCATTATACCCCTAGAGCCAAAAAAGTGATTGAACTGTCAATGGATGAAGCAAGAAAATTAGGCCATTCATATGTTGGAACAGAACACATTTTATTGGGATTGATTCGAGAGGGAGAAGGAGTTGCCGCACGTGTTTTAAACAACCTTGGAGTCAGTTTAAACAAAGCCCGTCAGCAAGTGCTGCAGCTGTTGGGCAGCAATGAAGTCTCCTCGAGTCATCAAGGAAGTTCGATGGCCAATGCAAATACCCCGACTCTTGACAGCCTTGCAAGAGATTTAACGGCTGTTGCTCGGGAAGGCGGGCTTGACCCGGTTATCGGACGAGGCAAGGAAATTCAGCGTGTTATTGAAGTATTGAGCCGCAGAACTAAAAATAACCCGGTGTTAATCGGTGAACCGGGAGTGGGAAAAACCGCCATCGCTGAAGGGCTTGCACAGCAAATTGTCAACAATGAAGTGCCGGAAATTTTGCGGGACAAGCGAGTAATGACGCTCGATATGGGAACGGTTGTGGCAGGAACAAAATATCGCGGCGAGTTTGAAGATCGGTTGAAAAAAGTAATGGATGAAATTCGCCAGGCAGGAAACATCATTTTATTTATTGATGAACTGCATACATTAATCGGTGCCGGCGGTGCGGAAGGAGCAATCGATGCTTCCAACATATTAAAACCAGCCTTAGCGAGGGGAGAATTGCAATGCATCGGTGCAACCACATTAGATGAGTATCGAAAATACATTGAAAAAGATGCAGCGCTTGAACGGCGTTTTCAGCCGATTCAAGTTGATGAGCCGACAATTGAAGAAAGCATTCAAATTTTAAAAGGATTAAGAGACCGATATGAAGCACACCATCGTGTCTCCATTTTAGATGAGGCGATTGAAGCAGCAGTGAAATTATCCGACCGTTACATTTCTGACCGTTACTTGCCTGACAAAGCCATCGACTTAATTGATGAAGCCGGATCAAAAGTCCGTTTGCGCTCATTTGCAACTCCTCCCAATTTAAAAGAATTAGAACAAAAACTGGAGGAAATTCGCAAAGAAAAAGAAGCTGCTGTTCAAAGCCAGGAATTCGAAAAAGCTGCTTCTTTAAGAGACACCGAACAGCGGCTTCGCGAGGAATTAGAAGAAACCAAAAAATCTTGGAAAGAAAAACAAGGGCAAGAAAATTCAGAAGTGACGGTTGAAGATATTGCAATGGTTGTTTCAAGCTGGACCGGTATTCCTGTTGTGAAACTTGCCCAAACCGAAACGGAGCGTCTCCTTAATCTCGAAAAAATATTGCACTCCCGTGTCATAGGGCAAGAAGAAGCGGTTTCGGCTGTTTCAAAAGCTGTGCGCCGTGCACGCGCCGGGTTAAAAGATCCGAAGCGTCCGATCGGTTCATTCATTTTCTTGGGTCCAACAGGAGTGGGTAAAACTGAGTTGGCAAGAGCACTGGCGGAAGCAATGTTTGGCGATGAGGATGCCATGATCCGGATCGACATGTCCGAATATATGGAAAAGCACTCTACTTCAAGACTGGTTGGTTCTCCTCCTGGCTATGTCGGCTATGAAGAAGGTGGGCAACTAACGGAAAAAGTGCGCCGTAAACCTTATTCGGTTGTTTTGCTTGATGAAATTGAGAAAGCACATCCGGATGTATTTAACATATTGCTTCAAGTTTTGGAAGACGGAAGGCTTACTGACTCAAAAGGCCGCACAGTAGACTTTAGGAATACAATTCTCATCATGACTTCCAACGTTGGAGCAAGTGAATTAAAACGGAATAAATATGTTGGTTTCAATGTTCAGGATGAAAATGCAAATTACAAAGATATGAAAGATAAAGTGATGGATGAACTGAAAAAAGCGTTTCGCCCAGAATTTTTAAACCGTATTGATGAAATCATCGTTTTCCACTCTCTTGAGAAAAAACATTTAAAAGAAATTGTATCGCTAATGGCTGATCAATTAACAAAGCGGTTAAAAGAGCAGGATATCGAACTGGAATTAACCGATCGTGCAAAAGAAAAGCTGGCTGAAGAAGGCCATGACTTAGAATATGGCGCTCGACCGCTGCGCAGAGCGATCCAAAAAAATGTCGAAGACCGATTGTCAGAGGAATTATTAAAAGGAACGATCGAAAAAGGGCAAAAGGTTGTCCTAGATGTTGTAGACGGAGAATTCGTTGTAAAATCTGCAGAAAAAGTTCAATAAACTTGGGCATACTTTTACCGTATGCCCTCTTTTCAATAAACAGCACAAGTGATTTTTAAAAAGTGGGGAATACACGCATGTCGAAAATAAAGTCAAAGTTCGTTTGCCAATCTTGCGGCTATGAATCTGCAAAATGGATGGGGAAATGTCCTGGATGCGGGGCTTGGAATACAATGACCGAGGAAATCTTCAAACAACAAGGGAAACACCGCATTGCATTTAATCACACAGAATCATCCACCTTCAGCAAACCTTCCTTAATCAATGATATTCAAGCAGTAAAGGAACCTAGAATTCATACAGGACTTCATGAGTTTAACAGGGTGTTGGGAGGAGGAATTGTAAAAGGGTCGCTTGTTTTAATAGGGGGTGATCCCGGTATCGGCAAATCTACGCTGTTATTGCAAGTTTCTTCACAGTTGGCCAAAGGGGGAAATGAGGTTTTATATATTTCAGGAGAAGAATCGATCAAGCAAACAAAGCTCCGTGCCGATCGGCTTGGAGTAAAAGGGGAAAGATTATTTGTATTTTCGGAAACTGACTTGGAAGTGATTATTCGGGTCATTGATGAAACAAAGCCAGCATTAGTCATCATCGACTCGATTCAAACAATATATCATCATGAAATTTCTTCTGCCCCTGGAAGTGTATCCCAAGTCCGGGAATGTACGTCTGAACTAATGAGGCTTGCTAAAACAAAAGGAATTCCGATTTTTATCGTAGGACACGTGACGAAAGACGGTTCCATTGCAGGCCCCCGCATTTTAGAACACATGGTTGATACCGTATTATATTTTGAAGGGGAACGTCATCATACATATCGAATATTACGCGCCGTTAAAAATCGTTTTGGATCCACAAATGAAATCGGGATTTTTGAGATGAAAGAAACGGGTCTCGAAGAAGTAGTCAACCCCTCGGAAATCTTTTTGGAGGAAAGAGCAAAAGGGGCATCTGGTTCAACAGTTGTGGCCTCGATGGAAGGAACAAGACCTGTTCTTGTTGAAATACAAGCTTTAATAGCTCCTACAAGCTTTGGAAATCCGAGAAGAATGGCGAACGGAATTGACCATAACCGCGTGTCGTTGTTGATGGCCGTGCTGGAAAAGCGTGTCGGACTTTTGCTGCAAAATCAGGATGCTTATTTAAAAGTGGCTGGCGGAGTGAAATTGGACGAACCGGCGATAGATTTAGCCGTCTCTATCAGCATTGCCTCGAGTTTTAAAGACATCCCGACAAACGTGCATGATGTGTTTATCGGTGAAGTGGGATTAACCGGAGAAATAAGAAGGGTGTCGAGAATTGAGCAGCGTGTGTTAGAGGCTAAGAAGCTGGGGTTTCGGAGGATTTTCCTACCTAAAGCAAACTTAGGAGGATGGAAAATACCTGATGATATTGACATTGTCGGTGTGTCAAATATTTCGGAAGCACTCGAATTTGCATTAGGGGGATAAATGATGAAACAAAAAATGCTAAAAGATATTTTACAGTTTGTGGCCCCGGGCACACCAATCCGTGAAGGCATCGATAATGTTTTGCGTGCAAAAACCGGGGGATTAATTGTTGTCGGCTATAATGAAAAAGTAAAGCAGATTGTAGATGGGGGTTTTTATATCAATTCCCAGTTCACCCCCTCCCATTTATATGAACTGGCAAAAATGGACGGAGCCATTATTTTAAGCGATTCGGGCCAAAAAATTTTATACGCCAATGCCCAGTTGATTCCAGATACAAGTATAGAAACTTCGGAAACCGGCATGAGGCATAGAACCGCTGAACGGGTGGCAAAACAAACCGGGAATCTGGTAGTGGCAATTTCGGAAAGAAGAAATGTCATAACGCTCTATTTCGGCGACTGCCGCTATGCACTGCGTGATATAGGAGTCATTTTGACAAAAGCAAATCAAGCTTTGCAGACATTGGAAAAATACAAATCTGCTACTGATGAATCGATTGCGAATTTAGGATTGTTGGAACTGGAGGATTCCGTAACCCTTGATGACGTTATCCAAGTGTTGCATCGGATTGAAATGGTGTTAAGAATTAAAAGTGAAATCATTAATTATGTGGATGAACTCGGTTCGGAAGGCCAGCTGATTCGTTTGCAAATGAACGAGCTTATGTCAGATATTGAAAAAGAAGCGCTTCTCTTAATTAAAGATTACAGCAATGAAAAATCAATAGACCCAAAAGCTGTTTTAGAACAATTATTGGAGCTATCGAATTCGGAGTTGCTGGATGACACGATTTTATTAAAGTTGTTAGGTTATCCGCATTTTTCTAATTTAAATGAATCTGTAGTGCCAAAAGGATACCGCATTCTTAATAAAATTCCAAGGCTGCCGTCCGTCATTATTGAAAATTTGGTAACAACCTTTCAAAATTTGAAACACATCTCAGTTGCTACCGTAGATGAATTAGATGAGGTGGAAGGAATAGGAGAAGTGCGGGCAAGGAAAATTAGAGAAGGATTGAGGAGGCTTCAAGAACAATTTAGCATATCTCGCGAGTTATAATATGGCAAATTCCTTTACAGCAATTTATCAATATTTTTACAATAGTTGTCTTTTGATGTTTGAATCGTCTTAAACTGTTTATAATGTAATAAAGGAGGTGGCGGCATGATTAAACGAATCGTTCAAATCTTTTTATTGTTTGTCGGCGGAACATTAGGCATTTTGTTTATTCCGGAATTATTATTTCTTTTGAATATGGAGGATGTTCCTTTCATAATGGCACCCTATACATTAGCTGTTTTAGGTGCAGTTTTGTTTTATATGATCTCCTTTTGGTTAGTTGACTATATTGTGAATTGGATTAAATACATGGAAGAAAAATTAGTGAAAACGCCAGTGACAGATATTTTGTTTGGCAGTTTAGGATTGATTTTCGGTCTGATCATCGCCTATTTGATCGGGATCTCTTTGGCAGAACTGCCTTATCCAATCATCAACAATATTGTGCCAATTTTTTTAACGATTATATTAGGATATTTAGGATTTCAAATTGGTTATAAAAAGCGTGACGAATTATTAAGCTTATTTTCTATTTCGTCCAAAGCGAATAGAAAAAAAGGAGTTCAAGAGGAAGAAGAAAATATTGAAAAGAAAAGCTTAAAAATATTGGACACAAGTGTTATTATAGATGGCAGGATTGCCGACATATGCCAAACAGGCTTTTTGGAAGGAACAATCGTTATTCCGCAATTTGTTTTAGAAGAGTTGCAGCATATCGCCGATTCATCTGATGTATTAAAAAGAAACCGTGGAAGACGGGGACTTGACATTTTAAACAAAATTCAGAAGGAATTGGATATCCCTGTGGAAATATGGGAAGGGGATTTCGACGACATTCAAGAAGTGGACAGCAAATTGATCAAATTGGCAAAAATCCTTCAAGCCGTTGTTGTTACAAATGATTTCAACCTAAACAAAGTTTGCGAACTGCAAAAAGTATCCGTATTGAACATTAATGATTTGGCAAATGCGGTTAAACCGATTGTGTTGCCTGGGGAAGAATTGAATGTCCAAGTGATCAAAGACGGAAAAGAGCACAATCAAGGTGTTGCCTATCTTGATGATGGGACAATGATTGTTGTCGAGGATGGAAGGGATTATATCGGAAAAAACATTGACATCCTTGTTACAAGCGTTCTCCAAACTTCAGCTGGACGCATGATTTTTGCGAAGCCGAAGCTGTTAGAAAAAGCATTATAAATTAAGGAGAAAGAAGATGAATTATCGGGTTGTCATACCAGCCGCGGGTCAAGGAAAGCGAATGAAATCAAGAAAGAATAAACAATTTATTGAACTTAATTCTTTGCCGGTCATTATCAGGACGTTAAGCGTGTTTGAAAAAGACGCTGATTGCGTCGAGATTATTCTGGTTATTAACGAAAAAGAACGGGAGCAGTTTAGAGAGTTGCTTGAAAAATATAACATCCAAAAAGTAAAAAAGCTGGTTTCAGGCGGTTTAGAACGCCAACACAGCGTGTATAACGGCTTAAAAGAGATTAAAGATGACGGGATTGTTTTAATTCATGACGGAGCAAGACCATTCGTCCGTCATAACACAATCCGCAAGTTGGTGGAAAAAGCTTATATAGAAGGAGCCGCCACTGTAGCTGTTCCTGTAAAAGATACAATAAAACGGGTTCGCGACATGGAAGTGATTGATACCGTTGAACGTTCTAGCTTGTGGGCAGTCCAAACACCACAAGCTTTTCGTCTTTCCGTTATTTTAAAGGCGCATGAAGCGGCTGTTAAAGATCAGTTTTTAGGAACGGATGATGCAAGTTTAGTAGAAAGGATCGGGGGAAAAGTTTGCATTGTTCAAGGGGAGTATTCGAACATTAAATTAACAACACCGGACGACTTAATTTTTGCTCAAGCGATTTTAGAGAATAAAGGAGGGGTGATCGAATGATTCGCGTTGGACAAGGATTTGACGTTCATCAGCTGGTTGATGGGAAGCGCCTCATTCTTGGCGGTGTTGAAATTCCATATGAAAAAGGGCTGCTTGGACATTCTGATGCGGACGTTCTCCTTCATGCGCTTACAGACGCCTGTTTAGGTGCTATTGGGGAAGGAGATATTGGCAGGCATTTTCCAGATACTGATCCCGCTTATAAAAATGCAGATTCGGCTAAATTGCTTGCGGATGTATGGAAACTTGTAAAAAAGAAAGGCTATAAATTAGGGAATGCCGATTGCACCATCATTGCCGAGAGGCCAAAGATGGCTCCTTATATTGAAGAGATTAAAGCTAGGATCGCGGAACTGTTGGAAGCGGAACTTGATCAAGTAAATGTGAAGGCGACGACAACAGAAAAACTTGGATTTACGGGGAGAGGCGAAGGAATTGCAGCCCAAGCCGTTGTTTTGTTGCAAAATATAGAGCAATCACTTTGATCAACTTTTGTTTGATGGTAAAATAATCTTGGCTTTATATATTCGGTGATCATTATTGGAGGGACTGGTTTTATGGATGACAACGGAATACGTGTCCGTTATGCGCCGAGTCCAACGGGGCATTTGCATATCGGAAATGCACGTACAGCTTTATTTAATTATTTATTCGCCAGAAACCAAAAAGGAAAATTTATTATCCGGATTGAAGATACGGATCAAAAAAGGAACATAGAAGGCGGGGAAGAAAGCCAGCTGTTTTATTTAAAATGGCTTGGAATTGATTGGGATGAGAGCGTTGATGTAGGGGGGGAATATGGTCCTTATCGCCAGTCGGAGCGGAATGATATTTATAAAAAGTATTACGAAGAGTTGTTAGAAAAGGGACTGGCTTATAAATGTTATTGCACGGAGGAAGAGCTTGAAAAAGAGCGGCAAGAACAGATCGCACGCGGTGTCATGCCGAGATATTCCGGAAAATGCGCCAACCTGACAGAAGAAGAGAAGGAAGCTTTTGAACGGGAAGGACGCAAACCAAGTATTCGCTTCCGCGTTCCGAAAGGAAAAGTTTACCAATGGAATGATATGGTAAAAGGAGATATTTCCTTTGAATCGGATGACATTGGTGATTTTGTCATCGTCAAAAAAGATGGCACGCCAACGTATAACTTTGCGGTTGCCATTGATGACCATTTAATGAAAATCAGTCATGTTTTGCGTGGCGAAGATCATATTTCCAACACGCCGAAGCAAATGATGATCTATGAAGCTTTTGGTTGGGAGCCGCCGACCTTTGCTCATATGACATTAATTGTCAATGAAAATAGAAAAAAATTGAGCAAGCGTGATGAAAGCATCATTCAATTTATTGAACAATATGCAGATTTAGGATATTTGCCTGAAGCGCTCTTTAATTTTATCGGGTTGCTGGGATGGTCTCCCGTTGGCGAGGAAGAAATTTTCAGCAAAGAAGAATTCATTGAAATTTTTGACCCGAACCGATTGTCAAAATCACCTGCCGTCTTTGACACGCAAAAGCTAAAGTGGATGAACAACCAATACATGAAAAAGCTTGATTTGGAAAAAGTGGTGGAGCTTTCCCTTCCGCATCTTATCAAAGCTGGGCGGCTGAACGAAAATATGACGGATGAAGAAAAAAACTGGGCGCGCCGGCTTATTTCCCTCTACCAAGAACAAATGAGCTACGGTGCGGAAATTGTTGAATTAAGCGAAATGTTCTTTAAAGAAGAAATCGATATAGATGAAGACGGAAAACAAGTATTGCAGGAGGAACAAGTGCCTGCTGTATTGAGCGCGTTTTTGGAAGAAGTGAAGGGGCTCGAGGCTTTTACTTCTGACCATATCAAAAAAGCCATCAAATCGGTGCAAAAAGCAACAGGTCAGAAAGGGAAAAAATTGTTTATGCCGATTCGTGTTGCAACAACTGGACAAACTCATGGCCCTGAACTTCCTGTTGCGATAGAACTGTTAGGAAAAGAGAAAGTTGTGAAAAGATTGGAAGATGTTTTAAGTTAACTTATTTTCAAAATGATAATATGATATAAAAAAATATTACCCAAAAGCGTTGAGAAGGAGAGTAGGAAAGTTGACGGTTTTCCAGAGAGAACCTCCATTGGCTGAAAGAGGTTTAAACACGAACTTTCCGAAATGCACCTTCGAGCCTTTTGTCGAAAGCGTCTTGGTTGAGTAGACAAAAGCGGATTCTCCGTTATAAGAGCGAAAGTTGAGGAAAGAATCGTCTCTTTCCTAAACAGAGTGGAACCGCGCAAAATGCGTCTCTGTGCACAGCAGAGGCGCATTTTTTTTCAGTAGGGCATTTATGTGTATGATACTTACGGGAGGGAGAAAACATGTGGAAAATGTTGAAAGAAGATGTAGAAGTCGTTTTTGACCAAGACCCTGCTGCGAGATCTTATTTAGAAGTTATCTTAACTTATTCAGGCCTTCATGCAATATGGGCTCATCGTATAGCACATGCTTTCTATAAACGAAAAATGTATTTTATAGCAAGAGTCATTTCTCAAGTCAGCCGCTTTTTTACAGGTATTGAAATCCATCCCGGAGCCAAAATCGGCCGCCGCTTTTTCATCGATCACGGCATGGGGGTTGTGATTGGCGAAACATGTGAAATTGGGGACAATGTGACTGTATACCAAGGAGTTACATTAGGTGGAACAGGAAAAGAAAAAGGAAAGAGGCATCCAACCATTAAAAATAATGTTCTTATCGCAACGGGTGCGAAAGTATTAGGCTCAATTACCATTGGGGAAAATTCAAAAATCGGTGCCGGTTCTGTCGTTTTGCACGATGTTCCTGATAATTCGACTGTTGTTGGGATTCCGGGAAGAGTCGTTGTTCAAAATGGGAAAAAGGTTCGAAAAGATTTAAACCATAGAGATTTACCGGATCCTGTTGCCGATAAGCTGAGAGAACTCGAACGGGAAATTGCAAAATTGAAACAGGAATTGGAACATTTGAAGACAAAGGAGGGTGTCCGATGAGCATCAAAATTTATAATACGTTAACCCGAAAGAAGGAAGAATTTGTTCCATTAGAGGATAAGAAAGTCAAAATGTATGTATGCGGGCCGACCGTATACAATTATATTCATATCGGCAATGCCAGACCAGCCATTGTGTATGATACAGTCCGCCGATATTTGGAATATCGTGGATACGATGTTCAGTACGTTTCAAACTTTACCGATGTGGATGATAAATTGATTAAAGCAGCCAATGCATTAGGTGAAACGGTTCCGGAAATTGCGGAGCGTTTTATTCAAGCCTATTTCCATGATATTGATGCACTCGGATGCAGACGAGCAGACGTGCATCCACGGGTGACTGAAAATATTGATACGATTATTGAATTTATTCAAACTTTGATCGACAAAGGCTATGCATATGAATCTGATGGAGATGTGTATTATAAAACAAGATCATTCCCGGAATACGGAAAGCTTTCTCACCAATCCATTGATGAACTTCGAGCGGGAGCAAGAATTCAAGTCGGCGAGAAAAAACAGGATCCGCTTGATTTCGCTCTCTGGAAAGCGGCAAAAGAAGGGGAAATTTTCTGGGACAGTCCATGGGGAAAAGGACGGCCGGGATGGCATATTGAATGTTCTGCGATGGCAAAAAAATATTTGGGCGATACAATTGATATTCATGCAGGCGGCCAAGATTTAACCTTTCCGCACCATGAAAATGAGATTGCCCAGTCGGAAGCGTTGACGGGCAAACCGTTTGCAAGATATTGGATGCATAACGGCTATATCAATATTAACAATGAAAAAATGTCGAAATCGCTCGGAAATTTTATTTTGGTGCACGATGCCTTAAAGCGATATGATGGGCAAGTATTTAGATTTTTTATGCTGTCTGTCCATTATCGCCATCCTATTAATTATTCAGATGAACTGCTTGAAAGTACGAAAAACGGTTTTGAACGGCTCCGCACCTCCTATCAAAACTTAAAGCATCGGCTTGGAGCCAGTGCGAATTTGACGGACAATGACGATCAACTGCTGAATGAAATCAACCAGTTTCGTCAAAAATTTATTGAAGCAATGGATGATGATTTCAACACTGCGAACGGCATTGCAGTTTTATTTGATCTAGTGAAACGAGTCAACTA
Organism: Aeribacillus sp. JST-2; assembly: GCF_056032925.1. Taxonomy (NCBI): domain Bacteria; kingdom Bacillati; phylum Bacillota; class Bacilli; order Caryophanales; family Bacillaceae; genus Aeribacillus; species Aeribacillus sp. JST-2. The sequence goes on along the minus strand of NZ_JBVVUU010000017.1, from coordinate 44,972 downwards.
CTATTTGGAAGAAAAGAACACTTCTGAGAAGGTGATTAATGCTTTTTTAAAACTATTTGACGAATTTGGAAATGTTTTGGGAATTACATTGGAAGAACAACCATTATTGGATGAAGAAATTGAACAGTTGATCGAAAAGCGGAATCAAGCCAGAAAAGAGAGGAATTTTGCGCTTGCTGATAAAATACGTGACCGGTTAAAGGAAATGAATATTGTATTGGAGGATACACCTCAAGGAACACGGTGGAAAAGAGGGTAACTATGCTAAATCTGGAAAAAGTAAAAGATGCTGGACAGCTTAACGGTCTTGCCTTGGCTTATATCGGTGATGCGGTGTATGAAGTGTTTGTCCGGCATCATCTTTTATTGCGAGGGAATGCCAAACCGAGCAAACTGCATCATTTGGCAAAATCGTTTGTTTCCGCAAAGGCGCAAGCGGCTATTTTGCATTCCCTGTCAGAAAGCGGCTTTTTCAATGAAGAAGAACTTGCAGTCATCAAAAGGGGGCGAAATGCCAAGTCGGCTACGGTTCCAAAAAACACTGACATTCAAACATACCGATACAGCACCGCATTTGAATCTTTAATTGGATATCTTTTTTTAAAAGGGGAAGAAGAACGATTAAAAGAAATTTTAGAAGCTGCACTCAACATTCCGAAGAAAGGAGGCGTTTCATGTGAGTGATGAGTTTATTTACGGACGAAATTCTGTCATTGAAGCATTGAAATCAAGGCGCGACATTCACAAAATATTTTTGGCGGAACATTCCTTGACGGGACAAGCGCAGCAAATTTTAATGCTGGCTAAGAAAAAAGGGGTAGCCGTTCAGTTTGTACCCAAGAAAAAACTTGACCGAATCGTTTCCGGCAGCCACCAAGGAGTTGTTGCCCAAGTGGCTGCCTATCGTTATGCAAATTTTGAAGATTTGTTTAAAGCTGCGGATGAACGAGGGGAAATGCCGTTTTTTTTGCTGCTTGATGAAATTGAAGATCCGGCCAATCTCGGTTCGATCATGAGAACGGCTGATGCCGTTGGCGCACATGGAATTATTATTCCGAAAAACCGCGCAGTCGGTCTAACCAATACGGTGGCAAAAACGTCAACAGGAGCCATTGAATATATTCCTGTTGCTAGAGTGACGAACATGGCGAGGACGATCGAAGAGTTGAAGGAAAGGGGCATTTGGATTTACGGAACAGATGCCCAAGCAGAGGATGATTACAGATCAATAGATGGAAAACTGCCTCTTGCATTGGTGATCGGCAGCGAGGGAAAAGGAATGAGCAGGCTTGTGAAAGAAAAATGCGATTTTCTTGTTAAAATCCCAATGATAGGACATGTAACTTCGTTAAATGCCTCTGTTGCCGCCGGACTGTTAATGTATGAGGTATTGCGCAAAAGGCGTCCTTTAGGAGAGTAAGGAAATGGATATTTTGCTTGTTGATGGATATAACATGATCGGTGCTTGGCCGGAGCTGCAAAAATTAAAAGAAGAAAACAATTTGGAGGATGCAAGGAATATTTTGATTCAAAAAATGGCCGAATATCAAGCATATACTGGATATCGGGTGATTGTTGTTTTTGATGCCCATTTGGTAAAGGGAATTGAAAAAAAATATACGGATGCCCGTGTAGAAATTATTTTTACTAGGGAAAACGAAACCGCTGATGAGCGAATTGAAAAATTGGCAAAATCGCTGAAAAAGATTGATACGAAAGTCTATGTCGCTACTTCAGACTATGCAGAACAATGGACGATCTTTTCCCAAGGGGCCTTAAGAAAATCAGCAAGAGAGCTTTACGCCGAAACGAAGGCTATTGAAGAGAAGATAAGAAAAAAAATTAGAACGATCAAGGATGAGCGTCCTTTAACGAAAATACGGCTTTCCGGTGAGATAGCGGAAAGATTTGAAAAATGGAGGAGAGGAGATTTATCATAGCCGGGCGTTGTTGACGCTATTTAAAATCTTACAGTATAATATTTCTAACAATTTCCTTAAGTGCGGTCGGGGGGAGTTTTGCGTGAACAGTACTGACAACAAGGGGGAAAAAGTAAAAAAGCTTCAGATGCTGGAAGACGAACAAATTGTTGAACTTTTTCACAAAGGGGACAGTGATGCCTTAGATTTTTTAATTACAAAATACCGGAATTTTGTACGCTCGAAAGCAAGGTCCTATTTCCTTATTGGGGCTGACCGGGAAGACATTATACAAGAGGGGATGATTGGGCTATATAAGGCCATTCGTGATTTTAAAGAGGACAAGCTCAGTTCATTTAAGGCTTTCGCCGAACTATGCATTACTAGGCAAATGATTACGGCCATTAAAACAGCAACTCGCCAAAAACATATTCCTCTCAACTCATATGTTTCTTTGGACAAACCGATTTATGACGAAGAATCTGATCGGACATTAATGGATATAATATCTGGTACAAAGGTGATGGATCCGGAAGAACTCATCATCAATCAAGAGGAGTTTGATGATATTGAATTAAAGATGAGCGAGATACTGTCTGACTTAGAAAGAAAAGTGTTAACGCTTTATTTGGATGGGCGGTCTTACCAGGAAATTTCCGCAGAATTGAACAGGCATGTCAAATCGATCGACAATGCCTTGCAGCGTGTGAAAAGAAAGCTTGAACGCTATTTGGAGTTCAGGGAATTTACATCATAGGAGAATTTTTTCGTCATTGACATAAAAAAAGCCTTTTGATACAGTTTAATAGAATAAATAGCGGCAGGTGCTATATGCGAAAAAAAGTAATCCTTGCATGTTCCAAATGTGGAAGTCGGAACTATTCCACCATGAAAAAAACAACCGAAGAAAGGTTAGAAATAAAAAAGTTTTGCAAAACGTGCCAAACTCACACCATCCATCGGGAAACAAAGTGATGTTGATTCTGGAGGTAAACGAATGCAGCGCTTGATTGGATTTTTTCGCGATGTTGTAAAAGAAATGAAAAAGGTAAGCTGGCCGAAGAAAAATGAATTAGTCCGTTATACGATTACTGTCATAACAACTGTTGCCTTTTTTGCCGTCTTTTTTGCTATTGTTGACTTGGGAATTTCCGAATTGTTGCGTCTCATTCTTGAATAAAAGCGCTCCATCCATGGTATAATAATGATTATGTCATATATTGCATGCAAACCCGGTAAACGGGTTTTTTCATTGCCTAAATGATTGATTGAATAGGGAGGGAAGGACAAGGTCCTCTATTATGGAAAAGAACTGGTATGTTGTCCATACGTATTCCGGCTATGAAAATAAAGTAAAAGCTAATTTGGAAAAACGTGTTGAATCGATGGGGATGCAAGATAAAATTTTCCGTGTCATCGTACCTGAAGAGGAAGAGATGGATATAAAGAACGGCAAAAAGAAGGTTTCGAAGAAAAAAGTGTTTCCTGGATACGTGCTCGTAGAGCTGATCATGACAGATGACTCATGGTATGTTGTCCGCAATACACCTGGTGTTACAGGATTTGTCGGCTCTGCTGGTTCAGGTTCTAAGCCAACTCCGCTTTTGCCGGAGGAAGTTCAGGCAATTTTAAAACGAATGGGCATGGATGAGCCGCGTGTTGAGATTGACTTTGAATTGAAGGAAACCGTTAAAGTCAATGATGGGCCGTTTGCTAATTTTACGGGAGTAATCGAGGAAATTGACCGTGACAAAAATAAAGTAAAAGTGCTCGTTAATATGTTTGGGCGTGAGACACCAGTTGAACTTGACTTCTCCCAAGTTTCCAAATTGTAAAATGTTGAAAAACAAACTTGAAATCGTCACGGAATCGTGATAATATTTCATAAGTCAATATGTCTCTTAATAGAGGCAATATGATCATTGTATTTTTATTTTATCATATAAGAATGATGCTTGTATGAGTGGGAGGGTTGTCAAACCCTATTACCACATCACGGACTTAAGGAGGTGTGTCTCGTGGCTAAAAAAGTAATTAAAATTGTAAAATTACAGATTCCTGCTGGAAAAGCGAATCCGGCGCCGCCTGTTGGTCCTGCATTAGGTCAAGCTGGAGTAAACATCATGGGATTCTGTAAAGAGTTCAACGCTCGCACGGCTGACCAAGCTGGCTTGATAATTCCTGTTGAAATCACGGTTTTTGAAGACCGTTCATTTACATTTATTACGAAAACTCCGCCTGCTGCCGTACTTTTGAAAAAAGCAGCTGGAATTGAGTCGGGTTCCGGTGAACCGAATCGTAATAAAGTGGCAACCATTAAACGCGACAAAGTTCGTGAAATTGCTGAAACGAAAATGCCTGACTTAAATGCAGCAAGCGTTGAAGCTGCAATGCGTATGATTGAAGGCACTGCCCGCAGCATGGGCATTGTGATCGAAGACTAATCAATATGCATTGGAAGAGGGTTGCGAGTTTGTTCATTGATCATCAAGTTCGCAACCTTTATTCGTGGGAGGTCTCATTCCGTTAAAACCACATAAGGAGGATATGAATATGGCGAAAAGAGGAAAAAAATATCTTGAAGCTGCCAAGCTCATCGATCGCTCTAAAGCGTATGATGTGAAAGAAGCAATTGAATTAGTGAAAAAAACAAGCACTGTCAAATTTGATGCAACAGTCGAAGCTGCTTTCCGTTTGGGCGTAGATCCCCGCAAAAACGATCAGCAAATTCGTGGAGCTGTTGTGTTGCCAAACGGTACCGGCAAAACTCAACGAGTGCTCGTATTTGCGAAAGGCGAGAAAGCGAAAGAAGCAGAGGCTGCTGGTGCAGACTATGTTGGAGACAGCGATTATATAAACAAAATTCAACAAGGTTGGTTTGATTTCGATGTAGTGGTCGCAACACCAGATATGATGGGTGAAGTTGGTAAATTAGGACGTGTGTTGGGGCCAAAAGGCTTAATGCCAAACCCTAAAACCGGCACTGTTACATTTGAAGTTGAAAAAGCCGTGAAAGAAATTAAAGCGGGGAAAGTTGAGTTCCGTGTAGATAAAGCTGGCAATGTGCATGTTCCAATCGGCAAAATTTCTTTTGACAGCGAAAAATTAGTCGAAAACTTCACAACCATTTTCGACGCATTGCTGAAAGCGAAACCTGCAGCTGCAAAAGGAACTTACATGAAAAATATTGCTGTCACTTCAACAATGGGACCTGGGATCAAAGTTGACCCTTCCAGCTTTGTTGTAAAACAGTAAAATTGTTTGACAAACAGAAGGCAATTTACTAAAATAACATCGTTGTCATCGTTGTTCAAATTAAATAGATCTCATTTATACCGTAGACAGTAGGTGCCAAAACGGCTTAATATCCTACCGAGGTGTATGATATATAGATTAAGCACGTCAGCTTATTTGTATAATACCTCCATGTCTGCGGCATGGAGGTTTTTTCATTGCACCAAACGGTATAAGTGTTCATTTCCAAACTGCAGGAGGTGTAGGCAAATGAGCAGCGCTATTGAAAAGAAGAAACAAATCGTTGAAGAAATTGTCGGCAAATTCCGTGACAGCGTATCGACCATCATCGTAGATTACCGTGGTCTGAACGTTGCAGAAGTAACAGAGTTGCGCAAGAAGCTTCGCGAAGCAAACGTAGAATTCAAAGTCTACAAAAACACGTTGACTCGCCGTGCTGTTGAACAAACAGAAATCAACGGTTTAGAGGAATTTTTGACTGGCCCAAATGCGATTGCATTTAGCAGCGAAGATGTGGTAGCTCCGGCAAAGGTTTTGAGCGAATTTGCAAAAGACCACGAGGCGCTTGAAATTAAAGCGGGCGTCATTGAAGGCAACATTGCAACGGTTGAAGAAATTAAAGCAATTGCAGATCTTCCGTCACGCGAAGGATTGCTTTCTATGTTGCTTTCTGTTCTTCAAGCTCCAATTCGCAATTTCGCGCTTGCAACAAAAGCTGTTGCAGACCAAAAAGAAGAACAAGGCGCTTGAGCCGGATTTTGTAGGATATCGAAATAAAATTTGAAAATGTTAAGGAGGAAAAACAAATGACAAAAGAACAAATTATCGAAGCGATTAAAGAAATGACAGTTCTTGAACTTAATGATTTAGTAAAAGCAATCGAAGAGGAATTTGGAGTTACTGCTGCTGCTCCTGTTGCTGTCGTAGGAGGGGCTGCCGGCGGTGAAGCTGCTGCTGAAAAAACCGAATTTGATGTTGTTCTTGCCAATGCTGGCGCTCAAAAAATCAAAGTTATTAAAGTTGTCCGTGAAATCACTGGTCTTGGCTTGAAAGAAGCAAAAGAATTAGTAGACAACACTCCAAAACCGCTTAAAGAAGGCGTATCGAAAGAAGAAGCAGAAGAACTTAAAGCGAAACTTGAAGAAGTTGGCGCTGAAGTAGAAGTTAAGTAATTTCTAAATTTAGTAAGGAGAAGAGCTCGCTATTCAATTGGCGGGCTTTTCTTTTATCTTTAAAATGTTAAAGATCAAAAGGTCATCTATATTTTATCCGCATCAAGAGGGAAGCCGACAAGGGGGTCGTTCTATGAATGATCATTATTTTTCCAAAAAACCAAAAGTGGAAAGCAACAGAAAAACGTTTCAATATAAGCTGAAAAACAATGTTCTTTTGTTTATTACAGACAGCGGGGTTTTTTCGAAAAAGGAAGTGGATTTCGGGACGAGGCTGTTGATTGAAACTTTCACGGCGCCTGATATAGAAGGCGATATATTGGATGTAGGCTGCGGATACGGCCCGATCGGATTGGCAATCGCCAAAACAGAGCCGCATAGAACTGTTGATTTAATTGACATAAATGAGAGGGCGGTCGAACTAGCTTACTTAAATGCAAAAGCAAACGGCATCTCCAATGTACGGATATTTCAAAGCAATTTATTTGAAAATATCGGTGCAAAAAAATATGCTGCAATTTTGACCAATCCGCCCATTCGCGCCGGAAAACAAACTGTTCATGAAATCTTTGAAAAAAGCTATGACCATCTGAAAGCAAACGGCGAGTTGTGGATAGTCATTCAAAAAAAACAAGGTGCCCCATCAGCGCTGAAAAAACTGCAATCTTTGTTTCGAACAGTCGAAAGAATGGAAAGGCAGAAAGGATATTTTATTTTGAAGGCAAAAAAAGATTGACGGAGTTTTTTTGGTGTGGTAACATAATAAAATGCCAATATATTAATTTCCATAGGTCGCTATTTTTCCGTACTTGTATACGATCAAGTTTTTCAGGGAATAATAATAAAATCAATGTCAGTGGTTTTCTTATAAAAGAAAAACCTTTTTTTCTTTTTTTAAAATAAAAGCTGTAATAGTATTTATTTTAATCGATTATGACTAAAAAATAAATACTATTTACAGGAAATTATTATGCTGATTTGAGGGGTGACTCAGTTGACAGGTCAACTAGTTCAGTATGGACGACACCGCCAACGCAGAAGTTATGCGCGTATTAAAGAAGTGTTGGAATTACCTAATTTGATTGAAATTCAAACCTCTTCGTATCAGTGGTTTCTTGATGAGGGTCTTCGTGAAATGTTTCAAGACATTTCTCCAATTGAAGATTTCACTGGCAACCTCTCGCTTGAATTTATCGATTACAGCTTAGGCGAACCAAAATACTCTGTGGAAGAAGCAAAAGAACGTGATGTGACTTACTCTGCTCCATTGAGGGTAAAAGTGCGTCTGATTAATAAGGAAACAGGCGAAGTAAAGGATCAGGATGTGTTTATGGGCGATTTTCCGCTTATGACGGAAACAGGGACATTTGTGATCAATGGTGCAGAACGCGTCATTGTTTCTCAATTAGTTCGTTCTCCTAGCGTCTATTACAGCGATAAAATTGATAAAAATGGAAAAAAAGGGTTTACAGCAACTGTTATACCAAACCGTGGCGCTTGGTTAGAGTATGAAACGGATGCGAAAGATGTCATCTATGTGCGCATTGATCGCACTCGTAAACTGCCGGTTACGGTTCTTTTACGTGCCCTTGGGTTTGGCTCTGATCAAGAAATCATCGATGTATTTGGAGAAAATGAGTATTTGAGGAATACATTGGATAAAGACAACACTGAAAATGCAGAAAAGGCGCTGCTTGAAATTTATGAGCGTTTGCGCCCGGGCGAGCCGCCTACAGTGGAAAATGCCAAGAGTTTGCTGATTTCACGGTTTTTTGACCCGAAACGATATGATTTGGCCAGCGTTGGCCGTTATAAAATCAACAAAAAACTTCATATCAAAAATCGTCTCTTTAATCAACGATTGGCTGAAACGCTTGTTGATCCTGAAACTGGCGAAATCATTGCAGAAAAAGGATCGATTCTTGATCGAAGAACATTGGACAAAATATTGCCTTATTTAGAAAAAGGCATCGGTTTCAAAACGTTTTCTCCTAAAGACGGCGTAATTGATGAAGATATTACGTATCAGTGTGTCAAAATATACGCCCCAAATGATCCGGATGGAGAACAAATCATTAATGTTGTCGGCAATGCGAATATCGCAGAAGATGTAAAACATATTACACCTGCGGATATTATAGCATCTATCAACTACTTTATTAACCTTTTGTATGGAGTTGGAAATACCGATGACATTGACCATCTTGGAAACCGCCGTCTTCGTTCCGTTGGAGAGCTTTTGCAAAACCAATTCCGAATCGGTCTTTCCAGAATGGAGCGGGTTGTTCGCGAAAGAATGTCTATTCAAGACGCCAATACGATTACTCCTCAGCAATTGATTAACATTCGTCCGGTTATTGCGGCAATTAAAGAGTTTTTCGGAAGTTCCCAGCTGTCTCAGTTTATGGATCAAACGAACCCGCTAGCAGAACTGACTCACAAACGGCGTTTGTCGGCGTTGGGGCCAGGGGGGCTTACGCGTGAACGGGCTGGTTTTGAAGTGCGCGATGTCCACTACTCACACTACGGCCGCATGTGCCCGATTGAAACGCCTGAAGGCCCGAATATCGGATTGATCAACTCGTTATCAACATATGCAAAAGTAAACCGTTTTGGTTTTATTGAGACGCCTTATCGTCGCGTTGATCCGGAAACAGGAAAAGTAACAGATCAAATTGATTACTTAACAGCGGATGAAGAAGATAACTATGTGGTGGCGCAAGCGAACGTGCCGGTGGGCGAAGATGGTTCCTTTTTAGAAGACAATGTGGTAGCCCGATTCCGCGGAGAAAACATTGTCGTGAAAAAAGACCGTGTCGATTACATGGACGTATCGCCAAAACAAGTTGTTTCCGCTGCGACAGCGTGTATTCCGTTCTTGGAAAATGATGACTCCAACCGTGCGCTTATGGGGGCAAACATGCAGCGGCAGGCAGTGCCATTGCTCCAGCCGGAAGCGCCAATTGTTGGCACTGGAATGGAATACGTATCGGCAAAAGATTCCGGAGCTGCTGTCATTTGCAAACATTCTGGAGTCGTTGAACGAGTTGAAGCGAACAGAATATTAGTCAGACGATATGAGGAAATCGATGGAAAGAAAGTTAAAGGCGATCTAGATGAATACAAATTGCTGAAATTTGTCCGTTCCAACCAAGGAATGTGTTATAACCAACGCCCTATCGTTTCAGTCGGGGATGAAGTGGAAAAAGGAGAAATTTTAGCTGATGGGCCTTCGATGGAAAAAGGCGAGCTTGCTTTAGGCCGAAATGTGCTTGTCGCCTTTATGACTTGGGACGGATACAACTATGAAGACGCAATTATTATGAGCGAGCGTCTTGTAAAAGAAGATGTGTATACATCTATCCATATTGAGGAATATGAATCAGAATCTCGTGACACAAAATTAGGTCCAGAAGAAATTACCCGTGATATTCCGAATGTTGGAGAAGATGCTCTCCGCAACTTGGATGAAAGAGGCATTGTCCGCATCGGGGCGGAAGTAAAAGACGGAGACTTGCTTGTAGGGAAAGTGACGCCTAAAGGAGTAACGGAACTTACAGCAGAAGAACGGCTGCTGCACGCAATATTTGGTGAAAAAGCTCGTGAAGTGCGCGATACCTCACTTCGCGTTCCGCATGGCGGCGGCGGTATTGTGCTGGATGTCAAAGTATTTAATCGTGAAGACGGAGATGAACTCCCGCCAGGAGTTAACCAATTAGTTCGCGTTTACATTGTTCAAAAACGCAAAATCTCCGAAGGGGATAAAATGGCAGGACGCCACGGAAACAAAGGGGTTATTTCCCGTATTCTCCCTGAAGAGGATATGCCGTTTTTACCGGATGGCACACCGGTCGACATCATGTTAAATCCTCTCGGTGTTCCTTCTCGGATGAACATTGGGCAGGTTTTGGAACTTCATTTAGGAATGGCGGCGAAAAAGCTCGGTCTTCATGTAGCAACTCCTGTCTTTGATGGAGCAACAGAAGAGGATGTTTGGGCGACAATTGAGGAAGCCGGAATGGCTCGCGACGCCAAAACAGTGCTTTATGATGGACGCACTGGAGAGCCGTTTGATAACCGTGTATCAGTTGGAATCATGTACATGATCAAGCTGGCTCACATGGTCGATGACAAACTGCATGCACGTTCAACAGGCCCATATTCCCTTGTTACTCAGCAACCTCTGGGAGGAAAAGCTCAGTTTGGCGGACAGCGCTTTGGCGAAATGGAGGTTTGGGCTCTTGAAGCATACGGTGCAGCCTATACGCTTCAAGAAATTCTCACCGTTAAATCGGACGATGTCGTCGGTCGTGTGAAAACATACGAGGCGATCGTAAAAGGCGAAAACGTTCCTGAACCTGGAGTCCCCGAATCATTCAAAGTATTAATTAAAGAGCTTCAAAGCTTAGGTTTAGACGTTAAAATTCTCTCGAGTGATGAAAAGGAAATTGAAATGAGAGAATTGGAAGATGATATGAATTCCGACCAATCAGACGGCCTTTCGTTGAATGCAGAAACAGCGGACGAGGAAATGTTGGAAAAAGAAAAAGATGCGGTTGCTAAAGAGTAAGGGTATTTTCGCAATGGAAGATGAAAAGGGAGGTAGGCCCCTTGCTAGATGTGAATAAATTTGAGTTTATGCATATTGGTCTTGCTTCACCTGATAAAATTCGCTCTTGGTCGTACGGTGAAGTGAAAAAACCTGAAACGATCAACTATCGAACGTTAAAACCTGAAAAAGACGGTTTGTTTTGTGAAAGAATTTTCGGTCCTACGAAAGACTGGGAATGTCATTGCGGAAAATATAAACGAGTACGGTATAAAGGTGTCGTCTGCGACAGATGCGGTGTTGAAGTCACCCGTGCAAAGGTGCGGCGGGAGCGCATGGGGCACATTGAACTTGCTGCCCCAGTCTCTCATATTTGGTATTTCAAAGGAATACCAAGCCGCATGGGCTTAGTCTTGGACATGTCACCTAGAGCATTGGAAGAAGTCATTTATTTTGCTTCCTACGTTGTCACAGATCCTGGCGATACACCGCTAGAAAAGAAACAGCTTCTATCTGAAAAAGAATATCGCAACTATCGCGAAAAATACGGAAATTCCTTCCAAGCATCAATGGGAGCTGAAGCCATTAAAAAATTGCTGCAAGATCTCAACCTTGATAAAGAAGTTGAAGCGTTGAAAGAAGAATTGAAGTCATCCCAAGGCCAGCGCCGTACACGCGCTATTAAACGCCTGGAAGTACTGGAGGCTTTTAGAAATTCCGGCAATGATCCTTCGTGGATGGTGTTGGACGTACTGCCTGTCATTCCGCCGGAATTACGGCCGATGGTTCAATTGGATGGCGGAAGATTTGCAACTTCCGATTTAAACGATTTATACCGCCGCGTTATTAACCGCAACAATCGTTTAAAAAGATTGTTGGATCTTGGGGCGCCTAGCATCATTGTTCAAAATGAAAAACGGATGCTGCAAGAGGCTGTTGATGCTCTTATTGACAACGGCCGCCGTGGACGTCCGGTTACCGGACCGGGAAATCGTCCGCTAAAATCACTATCCCATATGTTGAAAGGAAAGCAAGGGCGCTTCCGTCAAAACTTGCTGGGTAAACGGGTTGATTACTCCGGCCGTTCCGTTATTGTCGTCGGGCCGAATCTTAAAATGTATCAATGCGGCTTGCCGAAGGAAATGGCTCTTGAACTATTTAAGCCTTTTGTCATGAAGGAACTTGTGGAAAAAGGACTTGCTCACAATATTAAAAGCGCCAAACGGAAAATTGAACGTGTCCATCCAGAAGTTTGGGATGTATTGGAAGAAGTTATTAAAGAACATCCTGTTCTGCTTAACAGGGCGCCGACATTGCATAGATTAGGAATTCAAGCGTTTGAACCGACTTTAGTCGAAGGACGGGCCATCCGGCTTCACCCGCTGGTATGTACAGCTTATAACGCTGACTTTGACGGCGACCAAATGGCTGTTCACGTTCCTTTGTCTGCGGAAGCCCAAGCCGAAGCGCGTCTGTTGATGCTAGCTGCTCAAAACATTTTGAACCCGAAAGACGGGAAACCGGTTGTTACCCCTTCACAAGATATGGTATTAGGAAATTACTATTTAACAATGGAACGCGAAGGGGCAATTGGCGAAGGGAAAATTTTCAAAGACACGGATGAAGCATTAATTGCCTATCAAAACGGCCATGTTCATTTGCATTCACGCATTGCGGTTCATGCCGGTTCATTAAAGAATGAAACATTTACAGCAGAACAAAACAAAAAACTGTTGATTACAACGGTAGGAAAATTGATTTTTAATGAAATACTGCCGAATTCGTTCCCGTATATTAATGAACCGACATCTGAGAATATTCAAGAAAAAACACCGGATAAATTCTTTGTAGATCCGGCAAAAGTGGATGTACGGGAGTTTATCAAAAACCAAGAAATTATTTCGCCATTTAAAAAAGGAACTTTAGGGCAAATCATTGCCGAAGTCTTTAAAAGATTTCATATTACGGAAACGTCAAAAATGCTTGATCGTTTAAAAGATTTAGGCTTTAAATACTCAACAAAAGCCGGTATTACAATCGGTGTATCCGACATTGTCGTCCTTGCTGAGAAAGAGTCTATTTTACAAGAAGCCCAGACAAAAGTCGACAATGTGATGAAGCAGTTTAGACGCGGTTTAATTACTGAAGACGAGCGATATGACCGGGTTATCTCCATTTGGAGCGAGGCAAAAGACACAATCCAAAGCATGCTCATGAAATCGCTCGATAAACGAAATCCGATCTTCATGATGAGTGATTCAGGAGCTCGGGGTAATGCGTCTAACTTTACACAGCTTGCAGGTATGCGGGGACTAATGGCAAACCCTGCTGGACGAATCATCGAGTTGCCTATTAAATCAAGCTTTAGAGAAGGATTAACCGTATTGGAGTATTTCATCTCCACTCACGGAGCTCGAAAAGGTCTTGCGGACACTGCGCTTAAAACAGCTGATTCCGGTTACTTAACACGCCGTCTTGTGGATGTTGCGCAGGATGTGATTATTCGCGAAGAAGACTGCGGAACAGACAGAGGAATTTTAGCGAGAGCGTTGAAGGACGGTTCCGAAGTGATCGAAAAACTTGAGGAACGGATTATCGGACGTTATGCGCGAAGAACGGTTGTTCATCCTGAAACCGGCGAAGTGCTGGTCAAAGAAAATCAAATGATTACTGAGGACATTGCATCGAAAATTATCGAAGCCGGAATTGAAGAAGTTTGGATCCGTTCTGCGTTCACATGTAATACACGGCATGGAGTATGTAAAAAATGTTATGGACGCAATTTAGCAACTGGCACGGATGTAGAAGTAGGAGAAGCTGTCGGAATTATTGCGGCGCAATCGATCGGAGAACCTGGTACACAGCTTACCATGCGCACATTCCATACCGGTGGAGTTGCCGGCGATGATATTACACAAGGTTTGCCGCGTGTGCAAGAGTTGTTTGAAGCAAGAAATCCGAAAGGTCAAGCAGTAATCTCTGAAATCGATGGCGTTGTGAAAGAAATTAATGAAGTGCGCGATAAACAGCAGGAAATTGTCGTTGAAGGTGAAGTTGAAACGCGCACTTACACTGCTCCGTTTAATGCCCGCCTAAAAGTTTCCGTAGGGGACAAAATAGAGCGGGGCCAAGAAATAACGGAAGGTTCCATCGATCCGAAGGAATTGCTGAAGGTCAAAGATATTTTGGCCGTTCAGGAGTATTTGCTTCGCGAAGTTCAAAAAGTGTACAGAATGCAAGGGGTAGAAATTGGCGACAAGCACATTGAAGTAATGGTTCGCCAAATGCTTCGAAAAGTGCGTGTCATCGATTCGGGAGATACAGATGTATTACCTGGAACACTCCTTGACATTCATCAATTTACAGATGCGAACAAAAAAGTGCTGAAGGAAGGGAAGCGCCCAGCAACAGGCCGTCCGGTGCTGCTCGGTATTACAAAGGCCTCCCTTGAAACGGAATCCTTCTTGTCTGCCGCATCGTTCCAGGAAACCACTCGCGTGTTGACAGATGCAGCCATTAAAGGAAAAAGGGACGAACTGCTGGGATTGAAGGAAAACGTCATTATCGGCAAACTCGTTCCAGCCGGAACAGGAATGCAGCATTATAGAAAAATCAAGCCGGTATTGAAAGCCAACTTAGTAGACGACACTGTGTCTGTCGAATAAAAATGGAGAGATGGATGTCTGCATAAAAAGTAAAATTGCCAGTTGACATCCATCTCTTTCAATGATACTATTATCAAGGTGCGCACAAATCACCTGTTACTTTGGAGGATATCAAATATGTCTTATGAAAAAGTAGCGCAGGCTGAAGAGATTATAATTGGTACAAAGCAAACAGTGAAAGCTCTGAAAAACGGCAATGTTAAGGAAGTTATTATTGCGGAGGATGCTGAACCGAAAGTCACAATGAAAGTGGTGCAGCTTGCCGAAGAAAAAAAGGTTCCTTTAACTAGAGTCGATTCCATGAAAAAGCTTGGCAAAGCTTGCGGAATAGAGGTAGGAGCTGCAACTGTTGCTATTATAAAATAACCATTGTTTTTGTGGATGAAACCTGCAAAAACTTGTTTTTTGCCAAAACATGAGCCGCCTGGATGTGTGGGTTTAAAAAAATATGAAGGGAGGATATCCATATGCCTACAATCAACCAATTAGTGCGAAAAGGTCGCACTCGAAAAATTTCAAAATCAAAATCTCCTGCGTTAAACAAAGGTTACAACAGCTTTAAAAAGGAACAAACAAATGTTTCCTCGCCGCAAAAACGGGGAGTTTGCACACGTGTCGGCACAATGACACCG